>CAMMNR010000013.1 GCA_946498265.1 uncultured Clostridium sp.
TTTGGCACACTTTGCCAAAATAGCCCGTCCCCTTTGGCAACCCGTCCCCATTTTCCCTATCATAAATCTTTTTTACTATATATTTTACATGATACTTTATATGAAATGACATACATAATTATAGTTACTAAAGTTAGTATAGGTATTCCAAAGTTGTTAAAAATTTTTCCAACGGCATTTACATCTATTCCTATATTTTTAGTTACAAAATATATTATTGCTGATATTAGTGAAATAAGAATGATTATCATTATAAACATTTGAACTCTTCCTCTTTCAGCTCCCCATTTATATATACTTGGTATTTGTATACTTGTAACTAATCCTATTCCAAACATTCCTCCAAATACTGGAATTAAAATTCCCATTAATTCTGGTGTTTGTTTATATACATAAACTGATATTACATAACTAATTATAATAGATAATATGGCTGCTAATATTGTAAAACTTATTACTACTATATATTTAGATTTTACTATTTCCTTTTTATTTGATGGTAATGATAATACATACTTATCTGATTTTGCCATTTCATCATAACTAAATGTTGATAATGCAATCATTCCAAACATTGTAATCAACATTATTGGTATATATAGAGTAAATCCTTGTTGAGATGTTGCTATTAAAATCATTGCTATTACTAATATTACTAAAGATGTTTTATAGTGACTTAAATTTAATAAATCTTTTAAAATTAATCCTTTAATACTTCTCATTATTTATCCCCCTTTATATATATTAACATTAAATCTTCTATAGTTGGTTTATCTATTACACTTATATTATATTTTTTTCTAAATTCATTTTTATTTTCTACCAACACATCATATTCATACTTATTTTTTCTATATTTTATATAATCTTTTTGGTTAATGCTTAAAAATTCATCTTTTGAGCATTTTACTATTCCATATTGTTCAATAATTTCATCTCTTGATTTTGAAAATAATATTCCTCCTTTATTTATTAATGTAATATAATCTGCTATATGCTCTAGATCTGAAGTTATATGACTAGAGATTAATATTGAATGCTCTTCATCTAATATAAAATCTCTAAAAATATCTAAAATTTCGCTTCTTACTACAGGATCTAATCCACTAGTCGGTTCATCTAAAATTAATAATTTTGGATGATGTGAGATTGCTGTAGCTATCTTTAGTTTCATTTTCATACCAGATGAAAAATCCTTTGATAACTTATTTTTTGGTAATTTAAAATCTTCTATATATTTAAAATATAACTTTTCGTCCCAATTTTTATAAAATCTTTTCATGATTTTGTTAATATCCATAGGAGTTAAATATTCAGATAAAAAACTATCATCCAATACAACACCTATATCTTGTTTAATCTCTTTTTCATCTTTTATATTATCTAGCCCAAATATTTTTATAATTCCTTTATCTCTATTTATTACATTTAATATGGATTTTATTGTAGTTGATTTTCCAGCTCCATTTTCTCCTATTAATCCCATTATTGTACCTTTTTTTATTTCTAAATTAATGTTTTTTAATTCAAAATCTTTATATTTTTTACATAGATTTTTTATTTTTATTACATTCTCCATATAATTTTTTACCTCCTACACACTAAATTAATAATTGTAATTCATATTTTTATTTATTTCATGGCCTATACCTATATTTAATTCAAACATTTCATTCATCATATAAAATATTTAGCATATTTTCCATTTCTTCTTTTGAAATCCCACTTATTTTAGCTATTTCAACAGCTGTATCTATTAAACTTTCCACTTTCTGCATTTGCTCTTCTCTTATCAGTTCCACATTCTTGTTTGCAACATAACATCCTTTTCCTGGTACAGTTTCTATATATCCCTCCTTTTCCAAGTCGTCATAAGCGTTTTTTGTAGTTATTACACTTATTCGTAAATCTTTTGCTAAGTTTCTTATTGATGGAAGTAACTCTCCTGCTTTTAATTCATTTGTTATTATTTTGTTTTTTATTTGTTCTTTTATTTGCTCATATATTGGTTGGTTACTAGAATTACTTATAATTATATACATTGAAAACCTCCTTTTTGTTTCTGTACATATACAGTATACACAGTTTATATATAAATGTCAAGGGGACGTTCCTTAAATCCCTAAAAAAAGATTGTAATTATAATATTTGTTTCATTAGTTTCTCTTATATACAATTTTTTATTATTTCTATTATGATTTTCATTTCTTTTATTTTATATTATATTTTTGTATTATTGACAAGTTAACCATAAAATAATATAATTAATTAAATTTTATTATGAATGGTGGTAATATTATGGAAAACAAATCAATTGAAAATTTAAAAATTGCTATGATATATGGTCCTAAACCAGTAGATGGTGTAAGTAAAGATGGACATGTAGAAAAAATATACAAAGAACAAGATGATACAGCTCATTATTTTTATATAAAAGATTTTTTAAAAGATCACTTTAAAGATGAGCATGAACTTCAGAAATTAGCTAATAAAAATGACATCAATAGTATTTTTTTTGAACTTCAAAAATTAGGTCATATTATTTTTGCTGAAAGTACATCCACACCTAAATACAAAAAAGGAATGTTTTTTATACCTTCATCTACTTCTGATAATCAAAAAAAATCACTACAGAATTTTGCCAATCAATTATCAAATGAAGATTATAACCTTATGATTTTTTATAATTTATTTAGATCAAAAGATGGCGTTATTATGGGTAATCAAATGCAGGGTGTATCAAACATTTTAAAAGATTTTTATGATGTTGAACCTGAAAGGTAACCTCTTATATTTAAATGCTAACTAAGGGACGGTTCTTAATTTGCAAAAATGCAAATTAAGAACCGTCCCTTAGTTAGCATTGATAAACTTAATTGCTTCTGGTATATATTTGCCCTCTTATATATTTGATAGCCTTAGGTATATATTTGATTGTATCAGAAGCTTTCATAGAAATATCTGTAAATTCTTTTTGTGCTAGTTCTCCTGCTACACCAGCTAGAAAAGCTCCTCCAGCTATAGTTAAAATATTAGGGCTTTGATATCCCAATAAACCAACTAAAATTCCAGATAATACATCCCCGCTTCCAGCTGTGGCCATTCCAGCACACCCTCTATCTACTACATATACAGTATTTCCATCTGTTATAATTGTTTCTTCTCCTTTTAATAAAAGAATTACATTATATGTTTTTGCAAATTCTTTTGAAATTTCTATTTTATCTTGTTTTATTTGCTCTATACTTTTTTTACTTAACCTTTCAAATTCTTTTAAATGAGGTGTCAAAATAATTTTATTTTTCGCATTTTTTAAGATGTTTAAATCCATTTGTGCCAATGTGTTTAATCCATCTGCATCTATAACAATAGGGTTGCTGAATATATTTATCAATTTTTTAAGTATATTTATATATTCTTGGTCTCGTCCCCATCCCATACCAATTGCGAGTGCATTCAATTTATATGTGGCTTTTTCTATTTCTTCATCTGACATAATCATATGATTCTTGCTATTACAATCTAATGGATATAAAGTTTGTTCTAATAAATATGGTGTAATTGCAGCAGCTATATCTTTTGGAACTATAACTCTTACTATTCCACAACCACTTCTTACAGCTACAGCACTCATATTTGCTAATTTTATCGCACCTGAATACTCTAATGAACCACCCATTATTCCTACAGTTCCATAATCTCCTTTATTAGTATTTCTGTTTCTTTCTTTAAACATATCTTTGATATCTTTAACTTCTATTTTCTTTATATTATTACCTACATCCATCATTTTAAAATACACTCCTTTATCGTTTTACTTTAAAGACCACATAGTTGTGAAAGTAAATTTCTTTCAAACTATTAACCACCTTTTTGTCATTTTTTAGATAATTTTAGAAACATGTTCAAAACTGACAAAAACAAAAGGTCCGTCCCCAAAATCCCTAATTTTAGGGATTGAAGGAACGTCCCCTAATTATATATTTAAATACAATGCTAATATATATTATTGTTGATATTGCCATTAAAAATATATTTAAATAGTCTATTCTTCCTGCATTGATGTCTGTAAATATTACTGTGAAATTTAAAAATGGTATTATCGATAATAATGGTGTTCCTTCTACTCCTACCATAAATGCTATCATTCCTGGGAAAAATGATATAAATGTTAATGGTGTTAATGCACTTTGTGCTTCTTTGAATGTTTTTGATGTGCTTGCTATTGCTATGCATAGACCACTTATGAAAAATGAATATGCTATTATTACAACTACTGCAAATATTAAACTTTCTGCTGTGAACATTATATCTATTCCATCATATATTGTAAACATATCTTTTGCAATTATTAATGATATTATTGCTAATACTAAACTTATTAATCCTGTAATTATTGATGATATTGACACTCCTAAAAATTTTCCTATTATTATGTCTTTGCTTCTTATTGGAAATGTTAACAATGTTTCTAGTGTTCCTCTTTCTTTCTCTCCTGCTGTTGTGTCTGTTGCTGGATATGTTGCTGATACTGTTATTGCCATTATTATAAATAAAAATGCATAGTTTTTTATATAACTTACAAAGAAATTATCTTCTTCAAATATGTTTGTTTCCACTGTTATTATATTTAATACTTCTTCTGGATTTATATTATTTGTTTGTAAATAGTTTTGCTGTAATATTTGTTTATATGTATTATAAAATGTTTCTACTAAATTTTCTGAATATGTGCTTGTTTCATCTCCGTTACTATTTAAAATGTATTTATTATTATCTTTTGTTACATATAGATTTATTTCTCCATTTTCATATTGCTTTTTTAATTCTTCTTCTGTTCCTGTTTTTATTTCTATTTCCATTTCTTCTGCTAGTGCTTTTTCTTCTTGTGTTAAATCATATGCAAACCCAATTTTATTATAATCTTCTATATCTTTATTTGCTTGTGCTTCAAATAATGCTGACATTCCTAACATGATTAGTGGTATAAATATTGGTATTATTAGCATCATTGCTAATGATTTTTTATCTCTGAATAATTCTCTTAATTCTTTTTTTAACATATTCCATAAATTACTCTTCATTTGAAACACCTCCTATCATTGCAAAAAATGAATCTCTTAAATTAGTTGTTTTTGTGTCCTCTTTTATTTTTTCTGGTGTTCCTGAATTTATTACTATGCCTTTATTTATCATAACTACTCTGTCACATATATTTTCTGCTTCTTCCATATAATGTGTTGAATATAAAATTGTTTTTCCTTTTTTTCTTTCCTCTTTCATAAAGTCTAATATTATTTGACTAGATATTATATCAAGACCTGTTGTTGCTTCGTCTAGTATATAGTATTTAGGATTATGTACTAAACATCTTGCTATATTTACTTTCTGAGTTTGCCCTGTAGAAAGGTTACCAATTCTATTATATAAAAATCTTTCCATATTTAATATTTTGGATATTTCTTTTATTCTTTTTTCCGCTTCATCTTTTGGAACACTATATATATCACTACACATTTTTAATAATTCATATGTAGATAATGTATCATATAACTTTGTGTTTCCTGATAAATATGCTATATTTTTCTTTATTTCTATTTCATTATTCTTGTAATTTAAATTATCAAATGATATAGATCCCTCAGTTGGTTCTAAAATTCCTGCTATCATTCTTAAAAGTGTTGTTTTCCCTGCTCCATTTGGACCTAATATTCCTATTATTTCTCCATCATGTGCTTCAAATGTTATTCCATTGTCTGCATAAAATTCTTCTTTTTCTTTTTTATTTTTGTATCTTATGAATTTCTTTTTTACATTGTCTACTTTTAACATGTTTACTCACGTTCCTTTCTAAGGTTTTATATTATTTTACCTTCAAAATAATATCAGAAACATTATTATTTTTCAACTAGTGGTTAAATATATTTATTGTTTTTTTTAATTATCACTATACTAATTCACATAAAAAAACTACAAGTAATACAAATTACCTGTAGCATAATAAAAATTATTATTAGTTTTCTTCTGATTTATTTTCTGTTTTTTCTTCTAGCTTGTTTTCTTTTTTTACTGTATTTTTTGCTATATCAGTTGTATTTCTACAAATTACTAATAGTATTAATGAAAATTCATATATAACTCTTACAAGTAAATTTCCTAAAATTAATACTAATAAGAAACTGAAGAAATTTGTTCCTATTAATGCAAAAGATGCTAATGTTACATAAATTGCTAATATTAAATATGCTATTTTTAATAGTGCTTCTAAAAACATCTTTTTGAATGATAAGAAATCATATAACCATCCAAGAAATCCTTTGAATTTACCTTCATTCTTTTTGCTTAGGAATAAGAAATATACTAAAATTCCTCCTACTATTGCTAATACTAAAGCAATAATCATCCATACAGAACTACCAATCATACTGTCCATAGATGATGAACTACTATAACCATAATATGATCTTCCTAACATAAATAAACCTCCTCCTTTTATTTTTTATAATATTATCATAAATTGTTTAATTCGTCAATTTATAACAAAATTTTTCTCTGTATTAATTTTTAATTGATTGAACTGGTAATACTTTTATATTCGAAACACATTCTTATATTACTTTATTTTAATACTTATCTATTTCTAATTTTATTATTAAAACTTGTAATTTATTCCACCTCTCATATAAAATAATGGCATATATACACATTGTTTTTCTTGTTCATCTTTTGACAATGATATCTCTGAATCTAATTTTGTCAATTTGAATTCTAATAGCATTTTATCATTACTAATATTTTTTTTATTTTTACTATTTTGAGATAATGTCAAATATTGTGAATAATTTCCTTCATATTGTTTTATATTTTTATCCTCTATTAAAATAATATTGTCACACACATTATCTATAAAATCTTTATCATGAGAAATGACTAAAACCGTACCAGTATATGCTTTTATTAAATTTTCTAAACCTTCTATTGATTCTATATCTAAAAAATTTGTTGGCTCGTCTAATATTAAAAGATTTGCATTTGATACAAGTATTTTTGCAAGTGCTACTTTTACTTTTTCTCCACCACTTAAATCTTTTACATTGTCATATACTTTATTATCTTTTAAATTAAGACTTGCCAAAATATTTCTAACTGTTCTTTCGTCTTGAATACTATCTTTTATAACATTTTCTAATACATTTGAATTTTCATCAAGATTATCTAATTTTTGGCTAAAATATCCTATTCTTGCTTGTGGATTAATATTTATTTGCTCATCTTTATTTATTATTCTTCTTATAAAACTAGTTTTCCCTACTCCATTTTTTCCTATTATTGCTATTTTTTTATTTGTTGGTATATAAAATTTTGTGTCTACTAACAATTGTTTTCCTTGAATTGTTAAAGAAAATTTATCACTTTTAATTATTTCTCTACTTCTTATTTTTAGATTTTCTGGTATTTGAAAATATATACTATATTCTTTTTCTGGCTTTTCTTTTTCTTGTAGCTGTTTTAATCTAGTCTCAAGTGCTTTTGAATGTTGTTCTAACTTTTCTCTTCTTTCTGTTGCCTCTCTCTTATGTAATCTAGCTTCTGAATTTCCCATTCTTTTAGGTGCTTTTTTTATACTTTTTTCATTATTTTTGCTTCCTATTATAGCTTTTTGTAATCTTTCTTTTTCTCTAATATATTGAGAATATTCAAATTTTTTTCTTTCTTTTTCCATGTTCTTTTGCATTTTGTAATCTGTGTAATTACCTTTATATTTTTTTATACATCCATTTTCTATCTCAATTATATAATCACAAATACTGTCTAAAACATTTCTATCATGTGAAATTATTAATAAAATTCCTTTATATTCTTTTAATTGTTTTATTAGGTATTGAACATTAAAAATATCAAGATTTGTTGATGGTTCATCTGCTAATAATATATCTGGATTTTCTTTACTTTTATTTTTTATTATTTCTAGCATTTTTTCTCCACCACTTATTTTAGAAAATCTATTTTCTTCAATATTATCTAATTGATTTATATATGATATTTTCCCTTTTGTTTCTATTTTTCCGGTATCTGCTTGTGTTTGATTTGCAATAATATTTAAAAATGTAGATTTACCAGTCCCATTTTTACCTACTATTCCTATTTTTTGACCTTCTAAAATTTCCAAATTGTCTATTTCAAATAATTTTTTCTCTCCAAAACTTTTACTCACATTTATTAATTTTATTTTTGACATAAAAAATTCCTCCTTTATTCACACTAAAGAAGGATTTATTTCTTATTATATCTTTTTTGTAATAAAAATTTCCATGACTAATAAACCTTTCAAAAGTGTGTGTTTTTTAATTTACTTTTGTTGATTTATTAGTAAATTTCATTTCATCACCATTTTTAACCTTTCTACGTTTTATATTATAACATGTTTTTTTGTAAATTTCAAATTTATTATTTTAAAATTTTTATACATATATACTTGATTTTATTTTACTTATACAGTATAATTTTACTGTAGATGAGAGAAGCGAGATGTGGCGCATCGTACCTTACCTAGAAAGGGGGCGATGTACATGTTATTAGAACAGGTTTACTTATTTTTTATTTACATATTATTTTTCGAACTTGCAATATTAACCGTTGTCGCTGTTTCCTTATTTGTAGCTTTAATTGTTACAATAAGAAAATTAGGCAATGAAAAAAACACATCTCTGTTGGGTCGTTAGAGATGTATTTTAACTTTTAAAACATATCAAACGATACGCCACATTTCTGTGGTATCTCATCTTTCTATAATTATTATACTTAAAATATATTAAAAAGTCAAATAATTTTTAAAATTTTTATAAATATATAATATTTTTATTGTAATTCATTTAATAATTCATTATATTGCTGTACCAATTGATTTGAGTTAAACATTATTTGATTATTTTCGATAGTCCAATTTCCTTTATTATTTTTTAGCAAATTAATTATCTGTTCTTCAACATCCAATATTTTATTTACTTGTTCTATTGATGTTTCAAAATTTTCTTTATCTTCTTGTTCTATTATTTCTCCTTCACCAATCATAATTTCTCTATATAAATCTACTAAATACTCATCTTCTGTTTTTTGATTTATATATGACATTACGGTTTCCTCTGTGCATAAGTTCAAAAAGCTATTTTTTTCTTCTTCTATTCTAGTTTTTACATCACTTATATATGCTGTTGAGTTTACAAAATCTGGTCCATCAGTTTGATAATTTTCCGTACTCAACATGTTTTGTATTTGTTCTTCTTTTAATATATCTGAAATATCTATTGCAGTGTTAATAATGTCTTTAAAACATTCTTTAATTGCTTGTTCTACAATTGCACAATCTCCAGTTGTTTTTATTTCATCTAGTTTTGAAGTTACACCCTCAAGATTTTGTACTGCTGTCTCTTCTACTGTAACATTATTCATTGCTGATTCTATTTCTGATACTTCTTGTCTTAATATCTCTTCTTGTTTTAATTGGTCATATACTGTCCATCCTATCCATCCTAATATTAATACAACTATTAGGACTATTATTCCTATAATCAATCCTTTTTTCTTCATAAACATTCCCCTCTCATTTTTTATATAATATATTATAAATAATAACTTTTTGCAATAATAATTATTTATTATATCAATAGAATTTAAAATTATTTAATTAGGAAGTGATTATCTTCCACCACCGCCTCCGCCGTCCTCCGGCCGCCTCCTCCGCCACCAGAGAAGCCACCGCCTCCTCCTGTAGCTGATGAATATGCAGAAGACATTGATGTACTGATTACATTTGAAAAACTGCTTGAAAAGTTAGTATGTAACATTATATGCATATATGTATATGTGTTTACATCTAAATTTTGTTCTAAATCTGGATACACTACTTTTAGCTGTTTTAATACTTTTTCAGCTATTCCAAATGCAGTAGCATATACCAAAAAATGTTCCCATAATACTATATCCGGTACTTCTTTTTCATCAAGCATCGAAAAGTCTTCCATATATTTTATTAGACCTTTCCATTTTTCTCTTTCATCTACTCCTTTTTGTGTATATATATTTACTTTCTTTTTTGCTTTTCCTACTAAAATCATTGATATTATGGTAGATATTATTACTATTGCACTAGCACCAATGACAATTGTATTTACTTCTGAAATCATTATTGCTGTTATAAATATTGTGAAAAATAATATAGTTATAAACAATGATGTTGATGATGCATACTTATTATATATTTTTTCTTGTTCTTTATCATGTATTCCTAAACTTATAAGCTCTTCTTTTGTACGTAAATCCACATTATTTTTAAATCCTTGTATTTTGCTTGGTGGTACTTTTTCAATATATTTTTTAAATTCTTTTACTGTAATTTGATTATTTCCTTCACATGCATCTTTTAGAAAATCAAATATTATTTTTTCATCTTTAGGTAAATCACTTGAATTTTCATTTAGTATTTCTATTGTTATTTTTTCTTTTTTCTTTTCTTTTTCTATTTTAAAATCAATGTATCTTTTTAAATTCAAATCTAATAGTGTTGCAGAGACTATTCTACCTAAAATATTTGGTAAAATTTTTATGTATAAGACTTTCACTGCTTGTGCTGGAGTCGCATCTTGTCTTGGCAATTCTCTAAAATATTTTAATTCTTGTTCAGGTACATATGCTCTATTTCCTTTTTGTTCATTATATATTTTAATTGCTTTTCTAATACATAGAATTGATACTAATAAAGCGATAGAATATGCAACAACTATAATTACAATATTTATTGTATCTCTTCTTGCTCTTTTTGCATTTGCTTCATTTGCCCATACTGTTTCTTCTTCTATTACACTATCTAATATATCTACATTTTTAGTTCTAGCTGATGATGTAATCATTTCCGTTGGGAAAAGTGTTCTAATTTCTACATATCTTCCTGAGTTAAATCCATCTAGATTAAATTGAATAGTATCTAAATTGGTAGTATATATTTCTCCATTTAAATCTTCAGTATGTCCCCATACCTTTATTTCATCTTTACTTACAGCACTTTGTGGCAATGTTATTGTTCCAGAAACACTTCTAGCATCTATTTCAAAATCATCTCCAACAAACTGCCAGTATAGTTCTGCATAATCATTATACTTAGCAATTGCATCTTCTACAGTATATGTAATTTGATACTTTCTATCTCCACTACTATTATCCATTCCAACTCCCCAAGCAATTTCAAAATTACCATCTGAGTTTATTTTCCCATAGTAGCAATTTTCTGTAACATGATACATTATTGTATTTATTTCTCTAAATGGTCTATTTATTCCATTTGTTGTTTCTACTACTTTTACATTTGATATATCAGAATATTTAGTACTATCTGTTTTAAATGTTTTAAATAATGTGTTTGTATTCTCTATGTCTATATCCCATGTTTCGGTTACATCCATACTTCCATCTGTATTGACATTTACATCAAATGTTAAATAATTTAAAAATAAATCACTTGATGCATTTGATGTTATATTTCCTAAAATTATAAATAGTATAAATAATAGTAGGAAAAATATTAGTTTTTTTACTACTAATTTCATAAAAACCTCCCATCTTATTTTCTAATTTAAAAATATTCTAACATATATAATATAAAAAAACTAGACAATTAATAAAAAAAACTTCAATTCTTAATTTCAAAATTACTGCTCAGCCCTAGTACTATTTGATAATCTAATCTTTGTATTGTAGCTTGTATTTCTTCTTGTTTTTTTAATAATTTACTTCTTTGCTCTATCAACAAATTTTTTCTTTCTCCTGCATGTTTCATCATCAAAATCTCTAATTCCTGATTTTGTTCTTGGTGCTTTTGGTATTAATCCTATTTTTTCGTAATATCTAATTGTATCTTGTGTTAAATTGTATTTTTTACTTACTTCTGATATTGTCATTTTTAATATTATTCCTTTCGATTATAGCTTATCATATTCCTCATCATTTACAGGTTCACACCATTCATTTGAAGTATTTTCTCCTGGTACTTCTACAGCTAAATGGCTAAACCATGAATCCTTTTTAGCACCATGCCAATGTTTTACATTTGCAGGAATTACAACTACATCTCCAAGTTTTAAACTTTGTGCTGGCTTTCCTTCTTCTTGATACCAACCTTCACCATCAACACAAATAAGTATTTGACCTCCATCTTTTGTAGCATGATGTATATGCCAATTATTTCTACAACCTGGTTCAAAAGTTACATTTGACCATACTTCTCCAAATAATACATCATCATTTAATTCTGCAAATTTAGGAGCAAATTCTCCTAGCTGCTCTCTACCTGCTGTTTGTTTTTTCATCTTTAATCACATTCCTTGTATAATATATTTAGGTTTTTAATAGGGTTTTACCTATAAACCTTTATTTAGTATTTCATACTTTTTATTTTACATTCATATTATATTACTTAGAGTTAACTCAAAGTCAATAGTTTTTATAAATTTATTTTATATCTTGCATAACTTTTTCCTTTTCACTTTATATGTGTGAAGAAAAATTAAGGTATCTAATAGGAGAATCTCAAACTTGCTTTGAGAGGTGCCTATTAGATACCTAGATTATTAGTCTTGAAATTTTGTAATATCATCTATATTTGCACAGAAATATGGCATTTCTTTTCCTTCTTCTTGTAAGAAAATTGTAAAAGTATCATCAACTATAAACTCTCTTGGTTCACTTTCTTCCGGAAGAGCAGACATTTTATTTACCATCATTCCTGCTTCACTTTCAACTTTTCCTCCTTTTTCGTCTAGCTCAAATTCTATTGTCTGTAATGCTTTTTCTATAAACATAATCTCCCTATCTGCGGTTTCAAATTCCTTATCTTCTAATTCTTCAAATTCTTTTTTCACATCGAAATTTATTTTTGGTATTTGTAAATTATCAACCTCTGAAAGTTCAGTGTTTCCTTGATAAGTTGTTTGTTTATTTTTTACATCATTATATATTTCATTAAATGTATTTCCTTCATTTCCTCTTGTTATTATTACTTCGTCATTTTGTTTTGTTAATAATTTTATTGCAAAATCTTCTTTAGAATTGTAGTATAATACTTGTACTTGATTTCTTAGTAATTCATTTGAATTCGAATTTATTCCAAAATATTCTACATCATTATATTCTCCAAATTTCCCATCATCTAATTCATCGAATTCATTTTCAAACTCAAATTCTTTCTTTAACATTGCATAAATAAAATATTTATTAGGGTCTCCATCAAATACAAAATCATCTAATATGTCACTTGTCTCATTAAATTTTTCTTTTATTCCATTTTCTATTTGCTCTTTTAATTCTTGTGTTGGTATTCCTTGTGCTTTATAATATGAACTGTCTGAAATTTGCGTTGTGTTAAAACTTCCTTTGTTTAGATTTTCTACAACTTTTAATTGAGGATTAAATACAATATCTTGTTTTACTACGTCATTTTTTAGGTCATTCCATATTAGTTGAAATGTTCCACACCAAGCTGTATCTCTTGTTATTTCGTCATCCATTGTTAATGCTATATTAATTGAATTTTGATTATTGTCTTTTTGTTTATTTACATTATTGATATTACTTTGTTGATATTCTTCTTTTTGTTCTTCTCTTACTGATCTTTGATTACCTATAAGATTAAGTCCATATAGTAATCCAAGTAATACTATTAGTATAATTACTACTATAGCTATTACATAAAATACAGTTTTCATTTTACTCATTTGTACCACCTTTTTAACCTTTCTTTTTTATTATGAAATAATAATATCATAAATTTTTTAAAAAAGCAGTATATTTTTTAAGATTTTTAAATTATAAATTAAATTTTTCTAAATTCTTTAATGCTGGATTATAAATATTTTTACCTGTATAATCAAATCTAGATGCATGACAGGGGCAATCCCAAGTTTTATCAGCTGCATTCCAATTTAATAAGCATCCTAAATGTGTACATATTGGTTTTACTGCATGAATCTTTCCTTCTATATCTTTATAAATTCCTATCTTTTCTCCGTTTTTCTCTATTATTCCTCCTGTTTCATTTTTTATATCATCTATACTATTCTCTTCTTTTTTCAATTTGTCTACTACAAGCGACTTTGTAGTTTGAACAACCATGTTTTTAACTTCATCTTTATTTACAATAGGATTTACTCTTGTAGACTTAAATACTTCATCATATTCGTTTTCTTTTTTCATTATTTTATCAGTAATAATTCTTGCAGCAACATTTGATGAAGTCATTCCCCATTTATTAAATCCTGTACCAACAAATATATTTGGCAAAACATTTGAAAATTCGCCTATATATGGAATTTTATCCAAAGTTATGCAATCTCTTGTACTCCAACGATATTTTACTTCTAAATTTGGGTACCACTGTTTTGCTTTTTGTTCTAATTTGCCATAACTATCTTGATAAGTTATATTTTCTCCTGTTTTATGGTCTAATCCTCCTAATAATAATATCTTCTTCCCATTATCTACTGCCGTTCTAAAAGAATAAATTGGTGATTGTATATTAATATACATCCCTGAAAAAAGTTCTGTTTTTGTATCAACACCAATAACATATGATGAACTTTGATACATCTTTGCAAAATACATACCTGGTATGTTTATAAATGGATAATGTGTTGCTATTACCACATATTTAGATTTTATTGTGTTGTTTTCTGTATAACAGATATATTCTTCATTATCTTGTTTTATATCAAAACATGTAGTATTCTCAAAAATTCTCACTTTATTTTCTTCTAGTTTTCTTACTAATCCTTGTATATATTTTATAGGATTAAATTGTGCTTGGTTTTTGAATTCTATTCCTTTTATAATTGAAAATGGTAGTTGTGATTTATTCACTAATTTTGCATCTGGATTTATCCTATCTAAAGCTTCTATTTCTTCTTGTATCTTTTCTAATTCTGTTTTATCTGTTGTATATACATAACTATTCTGTTTTTCAAAATCACACTCAATATTATTTTCTTGTATTATTCTTTCTATTTCTGTTACAGCTCCTTGATTAGCATTAAAATATTTTTTTGCAAAATCTATTCCATATTGATTTAGTAGATAATGATAAATGAGTCCATGTTGACTTGTAATTTTAGCTGTTGTATGTCCTGTAACTTTACTTGCTATTTTGTTTCTCTCTATCAATATTACATTATATCCATTTTGGCTTAGATAATATGCTGTTGATATTCCAAATATCCCTGCACCTATTATACATATGTCTGCTTTTTCATCTTTCTCTAATTCAGGAAATTCTTTTATTTTATTTTCTTCTAACCATAACGATTTCATGTTATCAACCTCCTGGTTCTATTATTTCCAGGATTTATGGTTTCTAATCCACTTTTTCTTAATACATTTCTAGTGTGTAATTTGATAATAATTATTTTTCAACCTTTAACTCATCAATTATAACTTTATAATCATTTGCCATAAGAATAGCAGTACCAGAAACTAAAATATTTGCTCCTGCTTTTTTTAGTTCTGGGGCTGTCTTCAAATTAATTCCCCCATCTACTTCTATATCTAATTCCAAATCATGTTCCTTTATATATTCAGATAAATTCTTTACTTTATCTATCATATCAGTCAATAATGTTTGACCACCTTTTCCAGGCTCAACTGTCATTACCAAACACATATGTATATGTGGTAAAAATTCATATATTTCTTCAATGTTTGTCTCTGGTTTTATAGCAATTCCAACTTTACAATTATTTTCTTTGATATAGTTTATATATTTATATATTTCTTCTTTATTTTTACATGCTTCCAGATGAAATGTTATTATATTAGGTTCTACTGATAGAAAATCATCTATCGCTATTTTTACATCTTCCACCATCAAATGTACATCTTGTGGTAAATTTGATATTCTTTTTATATATGAAGCATATTCTAACATCTTTTTATATGTATCTTTTTCTACAAATTTTCCATCCATAACATCTATATGGAAATAATCAGTTTTAGCTCTTTCTAACTTAAAAAATGTTTCTGATTCTTCCCCTTTTTTTACATTTAATATTGATGTTGATATTTCTACCATTTTCTTTTCTCCTTTTCTTTTAAATCTTCATATATTTTACAAAAATTTTGGTATCTGCTTTCTGTTATTTTTCCATCTTCTAAAGCTCTCTTTATCCCACAATTTTCTTCTTTTATATGTGTACATCCTATATATTCACAATCTTTTATATATTTTTTAAACTCTTTAAAAAATTTGCATAAATCATTACTTTCTATTTCTGATATATCAAAAGTGGAAAAACCTGGTGTATCTGCTATATAGGTGTTTTCATCTATTTCATATAATTTTATATAAGTTGTAGTGTTTTTCCCTTTTTTATTTTTCTTGCTAATTTCCCCTTCTTGTGTTATTTTGTCTTTGAAAATTGCATTTATTAGTGTTGATTTTCCTACTCCTGAATTTCCTGAAAATACATTTATATTTTCCTTTAATTCTTTTTTTAATTCATCTATTCCAATACTTTCTTTTGCTTGTGTTTCAATTACTTTATATCCTATTTTTTCATAATCTGATTTAATTTCTTTAAATTGTTTTTTATTATCTAAGTCTATTTTATTTAATACTATTATGCTTTTTACTCCCAAAAATTCTGCAAATGCTAGTTGTTTATCAAGCATCAATATATCTGGCTTTGGATCTTTACTTGATAATACAAACACCATTTGAGTTATATTTGCTATTTTAGGTCTTTTTACATATATTTTTCTTTCTATAATTTTTTCTATTACTGCTTTTTTATTTTCTTCATCTGTTATATCAATCTCTACATTATCTCCAACTACTGGAGTTATGTTGTCATTTTTAAATTTCCCTCTGGCTACTGCTTCATATATATTATTCCCTGATTTTATTTTGTATAAATTTGATATGTTTTCTATTATTAATCCTTGCATTAATTTCTCCTTAATCAACTTTTTATTAATATTCTCGTCTTTTATCAAATCACTAAATTAATTCTATATAGAAAGTATATGAATCAAAATTTATTAAAGGACCGTCCCCAAATATGCAAAAATGCTTATTAAGAACCGTCCCTTATTTATCATCTAAATGTTAATGAGTCTTGACTTCCAAATGTTACTTGTTGTGTCGAACTATATATTTCAGCTCCTGTATTAGGATCTGTTATGGTTACTGTTACACTTGTTGCTTCTCCGTCTTTTCCTGATATTTGTAATGAATAGTTTGTTTCGTTTTTGCTTATTCCTGTTCTTGTTTCACTATTTACTTTTATATTTACTGTTCTACTAACATTTGTTCCTGAAGTGTTGTTATTTCCTTCATCTCCTGTTGTTTCTGTATATCCTCCTGTTATATTTTTTACATTTATATTTACTGTTACTGTTTTTGTTTGAGCTACTTTGTTTACTGTCAATGTAACTGTTGTTCCTTCGTCTACAACTTTTCCCTCTGCTACACTTTGTTTTGTTACTTTTCCATTATCTGTTGTACTGTCTGTATATGTTACATTTACTTTTAATCCTAAACCTTCTAATGTACTTCTTGCTGTTGCTTCGTCTTGACCTATTACACTAACTACTGTTACTTGTTTTATTCCTGTTCCTGTACTTACATGTATTTTTACTGTGTCTCCTGCGAATGCCTCTGTGTCTGGTTCTGTTTCTTGGCTTATTACATATCCTTCTTCTACTGTTCTACTTGTTTCTTCTATTACTTCTACTTCTAATTTAGCATCTTCTAATAATTTAATTGCTTCTTCTTTTTCTTTTCCTTCTACATTAGGTACTGTCGTTTTTTCTTGTCCTTTACTTATTGAAACTAATATTTTACTTCCTTCTTTTACTTTTTTCTCTCCTGGTTCTGTAGTATAGTCTCCTAAGTCAGATTCTGCTTTTTGAGATATTACATATCCTTCTGGTACATCTGCATTATATTCTTCTTTTCCTACTTCAAATACCAGTTTTGCATTTTCTATTTCTTGTTTAGCTTCTTCTTGTGATAGCCCTATTACATTTGGCATGTCTACTTCATTAGGATTTGTTAAACTTAATACTCCTAGAGTTCCTCCTAATGCTATTGCAAATAATATGATTAATCCTATAAATATACTTAATCCTTTATGTGATTTAATAAATTTTTTTAATTTTCCTTCTTTTTTCTTATTATTTTTAGGTTCTTGTATGTTTCCATATATGTCTGTATTTATTTTTTGTGTTCTTGCTGTTGCATCATATGTTGGCTGTTCTACAAAGTCTCCATCTGGATTTTTTAATGCTTTTCTTAAATCACTTAACATTTCTGTTGCTGATTGATATCTTAATGTTGTGTCTTTTTGTAATGCTTTCATTATTATTTTATTTACTGCTGTTGGCAAATTTGGATTTAATTCTATTGGTTCTACTGGATCTTCTTGCATATGTTTTAGAGCTACAGATACTGGAGTGTCTGCATCAAATGGTACTTTTCCTGTTACCATTTCATACATTACTACACCTAAAGAATATAAGTCTGATTTTGCATCTGTGAATCCACCTCTTGCATGTTCTGGTGAGAAATAGTGTACTGAACCTATTGTTGTTCCAAATGCTGTAATTGTTGAGTTTGAAACTGCTTTTGCTATTCCAAAATCTGTTACTTTTGCTATTCCGTCTTCTGTTATAATTATATTATGTGGTTTTATATCTCTATGTATAATATTGTTTCTGTGTGCTACTTCTAATGCTGATGCTATTTGTATTGCAACATTTACTGACCACTTCCAAGGTAATGGACCTCTTTCTTCTACTATTATTTCTTTTAATGTTTTTCCTTGTATTAGTTCCATTACTATATAATATAAATTGTCTTCTACTCCTACATCAAATATTGAAACAATATTTGCATGTGTAAGTCTTGCTGCTGATTGTGCTTCAGCTTCAAATCTTTTTATAAATTCTTCATCTGTTGTAAATTCATCTCTTAATATTTTTACTGCTACATATCTTTTTAAAACTCTGTCTGTCGCTTTATAGACAGTTGCCATTCCTCCAGTCCCTATTTTTTCGATAATTTCATATCTCTCACCTAAAACTTTACCTTCTAAAACCATATTTATATCATTCCTTTCTAAGGTTCAAATATAATATATTTGTTTACCTTATTTATCCTTAAAATGCTTTGTTTCATAATTATAGTTATATATTTTTTATTACTATAACTGTTATGTTGTCATATCCTCCATTTTTATTAGCTAATTCTACTAATCCTTTAGGAGCTTGTTCTATATCTTTTTTTGCCAATTTAAATATATCCTCTTGTGAAACCATATTTGTTAATCCATCTGATGACATTATTAAAATGTCATCTTTTAGAAATCCTTTAGCCATTACATCTGGTTCTACAAATGCATTACAACCGTAACGCTTTCATTAACATATTTTTTTGTGGGTGATGAACTGCTTCTTCTTGAGTTATTGTTCCATCTTTTACTAGTTTTTGTACATAACTATGGTCTTGCGTTAATTTTCTAATAAACTCTTTTCTTATTCTATAAATCCTACTATCTCCTACATGTCCAATAAATACCTTATTATTATATATTAAACAAATTTCTAAAGTAGTACCCATTCCTTCTAA
>CAMMNR010000014.1 GCA_946498265.1 uncultured Clostridium sp.
TGTATTTCTAATTCCGTTTTCATCAACCGTTTCAGCATGCCTAATTAAATAAACTTATGTACTTTAAAGTAATTTTTATCTTCAACAGTAAGACTTGCCAATTTTTCCTCTCTTGCTTTAAATATTATTTCTAACATTTTTTTCTTTTCCTATCCAAAGTAATATCACCTCCACTTGGTGTGTGATATTAACTCTGTGAATATATTATCTTTTCTTTATCGTTTAAATTCTTGTCGACTAATACCTCATAAGGTATCCATATTTTATGGTTGAAAAAGAATTGTTATTTGGCTAGGCGAGCAAGTTTGAAATCAATGAGGCGTGCTCTTGCACGTTGATTTGATTTCAAACGTAGTCTCAACAACGCCAAATGGCAATTATCTTTCAACCTTCCCCAAATTGTAAGCTCATACGGGGGTAAAATCTCCTGGATGTGAAAATAAAACTAACCATTTTCCTTTATAATCATTTAATGAGACATTTCCAAAAGTAGTTGTAGCTTCGAAATCTGGTGCCATCTGCCCTATTTTTACATTCCCATTCATAAGTAATTCATAATCCATAAAATATATTCTCCTTTCATTTTTATATATTTTATGGATTATGTTTTATTTTTGTTCCTATTTATATATCAATGAATTTATTGTTTTTATTACAAATTAATTCTGTAATTCTAAATTTTTTTCATTTTATTTATTTTATGTTTTAAAAATATAATCATAAAAATAGCTAATATAATTAAAGCAAATATAATTATTTTATTTATTTTTCCTGCATTAGGTAAACTTCCTTGAATTATTGTAGAATCATTCCCATTAGACGGATTTTCAGCTGGATTTCGATTTATATTCCCACTTGGATCTTCTTCTGATGGTTGTTCAGTATTAACTTTTATTACTTCTATATCAAATTGTGCTATATTTCCACCATAACTTATTGTAATAGTTTGAGTTCCTAATACTGTATTGTCAAACCCTGTTACTTCTATCTGAGAATTACTTAGATCTATTTCTTGTGATGTTTCATCATTATATCTTACTAATATTTTTCCTCCATCTAGGTTTAATTCATCATAGTTTTGTATATATTGTAACTGTGTTGGTTTTTCTAATATTTCAATACTTATTATTGATTTTTCTATAATTACTACACTAAATTCTGTTGTCTCCTCTCCATAGCTAACTGTAATGGTTTGAATTCCTAATACTGAATTATTAAATCCTGATAATTCTATTTGGGAATTGCTCATATCTACTTCTTGTGATGTTCCATCATTATATCTTACCAATATCCTTCCACCATCCAGATTTAATTCTTCATAGTTTTGTATATATTTTAACTGAGTCGGCTCTTTTAAAACTTCAATACTTTGTACAGATTTCTCTATAATTTCTACATTGAATTCTGTTGATTTTCCTCCATAGCTAACTGTAATAGTTTGAGTTCCTAATACTGAATTATTAAATCCAGTTATTTCTATTTGTGTATTACTCATTTCTATTTCTTGAGATGTTTCATCATTGTATTTTACTAATATTTTTCCACCATCTAAGTTTAAATCTTCATAATTTTGTATATATTTTATTTGTGTTGGTTTTGAGCTTATTTCTATTGTATCTATAGTTTTAGGAATTATATTTATATTAAAACTTGCTGATAATTGACCTATATTTAGTGTTATTTTATTTTCTCCTAAATCTTTGTTATTAAATTCTTCTACTGTTATTTTAGGATTATCCATACTGACTATTTCTTCTGTTCCATTATTATATGTTAATTGTACTTCTCCACCTTGTAAAGTTAGTTCATCATAATTTTGTATATATTCCAGTTTTTCTGGTTCCTTTATAATTTTCATATCTACTATTTTTGAAAATTCCTCTGCCGTTTCTTGTCCTATTTGTGACAATGCTGCAGATGTAAAATGTATGATATTATTATCAGGACAAACACTATATCCGGCATATTCATAAGCTTTACTATATTCTAATTTATTTCCTTCACTATCAATAAATATATTAGTTTTAAAGTCTTCAGAGTTATAATTTGTTTCATCCGGTACATAATGGTCATATGCATATGATGTACCTAATATAATATCATCATTTTCATTTATCAATTCTTCTTGTGCTTGATGTATTTGTTTTACTCCTTCATAATGATTTGCAAGTCCAATTTCTCTAGCAGTTTCAACTATTGCTCCTTTTGTTATTTCTGTATCATTTTTTAAATAATCATGAACCTTTTTAAAATATGTCTTGTAATCTTCTGTTGATGTTCTTCCGTTATATGCGTTTGTTTCACCTTGAAAAACTACATAAAGTTTATTACCAATTTTATAATTATTATCTTCTAAATATTTTATTGCACTATTATATTTTTCTACCATTGACTCATAAATATATTGAGTATTTTTATCTCCATAATCTTCATCTGTTGATGGTAGAAAGTTTTGAATAACTTCCCCACTATTTGCACAGAAGACAGCTACTACTTTATGACCTGTATTTTCATAATATGTTTTACAAAATTGTGGTATCATATTTGTTCCATATGACTTTTGTATAGAATATCCACTCGTAACTTCTTATAATTTTTTTGTATCATTATTATATTTTAATGATTCTCCTAATATTTCAGTATTTTCTGTTATTTCTTGTAATGTATTACTCATATACATATATTCAAATACCGTTTCTGATTCTTGAATTATATTTATATGATTCATAGTTTCCGAGTTTTGTAGTATCTCATTATTAATTCCAGTTATTTTTGAAAATTCTGATACACTTTCACTATCTTCGTAGTTATATCTTGTATCTTTCTCTTTTTCTGTATTTCTTAATCCACATAGTCCAACCATATTAGATTGTCCCCAAAATAATATGACATCATATATATCAGAATCTTGTGCATTTACAGTATTAGAATTGCTTATCAATATTTGTGTTGATATCAAATAAAATATGATAGTTAGAATTGTTATTATAAAAATATATTTAATTTTTTTCATTTTTTTCTCCCCTCAATATAATGGTTTAAAATTAATATTTAACAAAAATTTAATTTTAATACATTATTTTTGTCTTTAAAGTATTTTTATTGTTTTAATCTCAAATATCCTAATTCTTCCCAAACATTATAAGCTAAATTTAATCTAAATAGTAATGTTGGTTTTGCACCTGCTCTGTTTTTATCTACTACACAAGCATAATATCTTACATCTGGATCTTCATACATTTTTAAATCAAAATATTCTGTATCAACTTCTTTTAGAGAATATTCATAATTTTTTAAGGTATCTCTATTTATTTGTTTTATCAAACATAATGTATCTAGTACTTCTTTTACTGTTCTGCTTACAGCCAAATCATTTACAGTTAAATTTACTGGTAATGTGTCAGTTTCTGCTAATTGTAAAGTTGAACAAATATACAAATTGAAATTTTGTGCTAGATTTGATAATATTGTTGCTGTTTTTTTCAATTCTTCACCTATACCAATATTAGCAGTATCAGTTTTTAAAGTATCATAAAATACATATTCTATTTTTTCTTTATAATAGTAATTCATTATAACTTTTCTTAACTCATCATTTGTATGGTCTGTAATATTAATAAAATATATTGAATTATTTATTTGCTCATTTGCCCAATCTGTTATTTTAATAACTTTATTAAATTCTGTTGATACTTCTGATAATCTTTCTACAAAATCTTCTTGACTCTCCCCTTCTTTTCTTTTTATAAAACCATTTTCATCTACTTCGACATCTTTTACATCTTTATCAGGTCTAAATTTAAATTCTAATAATTCTCCTTCTGATTTTATCAATTCTTCCCCATGTAATTTTTGTATTTCTTTATTATTGATAATAGTAGTTATTAGACAAAGTCTCATTTTATCTTCTGACATCTCATTAGAAATTACTAATACTTTTTTATGATAAATTAAGGCTGTATGTGCTGCTATATCTATCGTAAACCTACTTTTACCTGAGTTTGATGGCATTGAAAATGCCATGGTCTCCCCTTTTCTTATTCCTTTAAATACACTTGTTAATATTGGAAAAGGTAATGGTAAACCATTTGTTAAGTTATTGTCCCCTAATTCTAGGAATGCAGAAAGTCCTTTATTTAAAATTGCTCTTTTAAATTTTCCGGTATCATTTACTTGTACTATAGCATTTTCTACTTCTTGTACAGACATTTGATCATACAATATATAATCTTTTATTTCAACTATTCTATCTTGAATTTCTTTAATTGGAATTGATAAGTAATGTTTTCTTAATACAAATAGCTTTTTTAATTCTACATATATTTTTTCCATATCAAGCTTTTTACCTGCAACATCTTTTTTTAGCTTATTTTTTAATTCATATACATGTTCATCTTCTTTGGAAAAATTAAAATTTCTTTTTGCTATTTCTGGTGTATAATTTCCACCTTCTGTAAATAAAACACTTTTATATATATTGAGTACTTCACTATCTTCAAAAAAACAATCTTCAAATAAGAAGTAGTATTTAACAATAGATTTAGGATTAGTTAATAATAAACCTATATATTGGCGTTCTAATTCTATATCACTTAGTTTCTTAGGATAAACATTTTCCTTTTCTTTTTTATTATTTTTGCCTCTTAAATTATTCCTTTTTTCTATATCACTACCCATACTTTTTAATTTTGCTATATTTTTTAAAGTATTTGAATATCTTCCGTTGTCAATATCTTCTTTAATTTCTCTGATAATGCTTTCATTTTCTTCAGTTACAGGGATTTGTTCTAATAGGTCATATAATTTTTTTGCTTTATTTTGTTCCACCTTTCATTCCTCCTTGCAATTTTTATTAATTATATACTTTTAAATATTTTTATTCAATAGATTTTTTAATAAAAGTATGTTAAAATATTGTAGGATGGAGTGATAATAATGGCATTTGATGGAATTGTAACAAAAGTAATAACTTCTGAATTGCAAGAACTTTCAGGAGCAAGAATAGATAAAATTTTTCAACCTTCAAAAAACAATGTAATAATAGGATTATATAATAATGGTAAAAATTATGCATTAAATATTTGTATAGATCCTTCAAATTATAGAATACATCTAACAACACATTCAAAACCTAATCCTAAAAATGCTCTTAACTTTTGTATGGTTCTTAGAAAACATCTAATAGGATTACATATTAAAAATATTATAACTTTAAATTTAGAAAGAGTTGTAATCATTGAATTTGAGGGATTTGACGATATTGATGATTTACTTGAGAAAAAACTAGTTATTGAATTAATGGGAAAACATTGTAATATCATTTTATTAGATGATGAAAATAAAATAATTGATAGTATTAAACATATATATAACAATGATAGTAATGAATATACAAGAACTATAATACCTCATCAGAAATACAGTTTTCCTACATCTTCAAAGTATAATTTTTTAGATATACAGGATTTTTCTGAATTCAAAGAAAAATTATATGATAATAATTCTGAATTAAGTTCAAATAATTTATCAAAACATATTTCTGATTTATTTACAGGAATTAGTAAGCAATATATAAATAATTTAATGAATTTTTTAAATATAAACAATATTACTGAGGACAATTTAGAAAAATTGTATAATTATTTAAAACAAATTATTTTTAATGCTGATACTTCAACATTATATTTTGAGACATTATATAATGAAGATAATCCAAAAGATTATTATCTATTAGTTAATAATCAGAATATAAAAGATGAAGAAACTTCTAGTTTTCATTTAAACTTTTATTTAGACGATTTTTATTACCAAAAAGAAACATCTTTTGAGTTTAAAAATTATAGAAATACTGTTTTAAAGTTAATATTAAACACATTGAAAAAATATAATCAAAGGCTTTTAAATATTAATAGTAAACTTGAAAGTTGTGAAAACATGGATAAATACAAATTATATGGTGAATTAATAACTGCTAATTTGTATAAAATAAAAAATGAAAATATCGAAAAAATAGAATTAGAAAACTATTATGACAATAATAATTTAATTACTATCCCACTTGATAAGAAATATACTCCTGCTATAAATGCTAAAAGATTTTTTAAAAAATATAATAAATTAAAAAACACTTTAGAAATAGTTTCTGAACAGAAAAAAGAAACTTTAGAGGAATTAGATTACCTTGAAAGTATAGTTTACGAATTAGAAAATGCATCAAGTTTAAATGATGTAATTCAGATATATGAAGAAATTTCAGAAAATGTAATATTCAAAGAAAATACTCAAAAAAATCGTAATAATAAAAATAATAATAAAAATATAAAAAAATCTGTATTAACTAAAAACAAATTTACAGCATTTAATCCTATAAAATATGTTGTAGATGGTTATACTCTTTTAATAGGACGAAATAATAAAGAAAACGATTATCTTACATTAAAATATGCTAAAAAAACAGACATATGGTTTCACACTAAAGACATTCATGGAAGTCATGGTATTTTACTAACAAATAACTCATTAGAGCCTTTATCTAACACAGAACTATTAAAAAAATGTGCTGAAATTGTTGCGTTTCATAGTAAAGCTCGTAACTCATCAAATGTACCTGTTGATATTTGTCCAGTAAAATATGTAAAAAAACCTAGCAAAGCAAAGCCAGGTATGGTTATATATACAAATCAAATTACATTATATGTAACACCAAAATAGGGAATTTAGGGACGGGGCTTTTTTTCCCTATTGTTGCCAAAATAGCCCGTCCCCTTTGGCAATAAATTCCCTACTACCAAAACATTAAAAATAATATTGCTGTAGTTAATAAAACTTCAGGTCTTGTTAAATCTTTTGATAATAATTCTATTTCTCCTGTATCATCTTTTTCATCTACTATTTCTACTGAATAACTTTTTACCCCTTCAAGTTTAAAAAATAATTCTATTGGTTGAACTTCACCATTTTCTAAATTGTTAATTTCTATGAACTTTTTTCCTAATAATACATTTCTTTCAGAATAAAAACTAAATTTGGCATATTTATTGCTTATATCACTATCAGTATTTTGTATTATACCTCTTATTCTGCCATTAGCTAATGTTGCTTCTGCCTGATATATTTGAACTTCTTTAGTATCATCTGTTCTAGTTATTTGTTTGTATTGAGAATTTAATCCAACATTTATTAAAAATTCTGATAATATTATAAAACCTATTACTATTAATGCATATATTAGAAATGTTTTTAATCTATCCATAATTAATACCCCTTTTTAACATTTTATATATTATATCAGGATTTTACGTAAAGTTCAAGGAAAACAGCTAAATAACTTTATTTTATAAGATGATGACTAGTTTCTATTACAAATTAACTCTAAATAGATTTATATTATCTTTTATATAAAGTTATTTCTATATCTTTTATACTCCTCATATGCTCTATATACATCTTCCTAAATAAACAGAATATATAAAAGTCTTATCTACCTTTCTATCTAAAGCACTTTCCAAAGCATCTTTATATATTTCCAATTGCTTATTGTACTTATCTAACAATAAATTTTCCTTTCCTTTTTCCACATAATCTGTTTTATAATCTAATAGCACTAGTTCGTCATCTTTACTTATATAATATAAATCTATAATACCTTGAACTAGAATATTCTCATCTTTTATGCTATTCAAATCTAATGTATCGTTTTTCAAAATATCTTTAATAGGAATATTAATATAAAAAGGTTTTTCTCTATAAATTTCTTTTGCTTGTTTTAAATCTTTCCATATATCTGTTTTTGTAAATTCTAATATTTTATATGGATTAATACTTTCCGCTTCTAATTTCGTTATTATATTTCTATTTAATAAATCTTTTATTAATTCATTTACTTTATCTAAATCATAATCTATATTTACATCTAAATTCTGCATACATAAATGTATAATAGTACCTTTTTTATCTGAAGATATTTTTTCTTCTTTATTATCATTTAAAAATTTAGGTTGCTTAAAGTTTTCTTCTTTTTTGCTATTATTAAAGTTTTGTATTTCTTTTCTATTTTCTCTTAAATTGTCTATATTTTGTAATTTTTCTGTATTGTTTTGCTCTTCTTTGTTATTATCACTACTTTCTTGGATTTTTTCATTTCTCAAACTCACTAGTATATCATCATTCTCAAAATCTCCATCAATTATTGATATATCATCAAATATACTAAAATTTCCATTTTCCATTTCCTTTATTTTAGTAACAGATGTTTTTGTTGGCATTATTGTAGATAATAGATATTTATATTGATAATTTAAAATATCATTTATCTTATTCATTTGATTATTATTTTTTTCATGTTTTTCTAGTTCTTTTATTACATCAATTTTATCATTTTCTATAGTTTTAAAAGATTTTAAAAGTTCTTTTTTATTATATGTATTTAATGTAGTTATATTTTTTATACTTTCTTCTTCATATTTATAAACTAATAAAATCCAATCTATATATCTCTTACACTTCTTTAATAAAATATAATTTATTTTTTCATTATTTTTATTATATCTCTCTACTTGTTTTTCAAAATTATCAAATTCTTTATTAGCATCTTTTACTAAACCTGTAATTATTAGTTTTTCTTTTGCTCTTGTTAAAGCAACATATAAAACTCTCATTTCTTCAGATAATGTTTCAGTTAATATCTTATTTCTTATAGATGCCTTAGTTAAAGTATCATATTGAACTTGTTTTTCATAATCAATATATTTGACTCCTATTCCTAAATCTTGATGCATTAATATATCATCATTTAAATCCATTAAATTGAATTGCCTTCCTGTACCGGCTAAAAATACTACTGGAAATTCAAGTCCTTTACTTTTATGAATACTCATTATTCTAACAACATCGTCATTTTCCCCTATGACTTTTGCTGAGCTCATATCTCCACTACTTAATTTTAATTTTTCTATAAATTTAATAAAATTATATAATCCTTTAAAACTTGCTGTTTCATATTTTTTAGCTCTTTCAAATAACATTCTTAAATTTGCTTGTCTTAATTCTCCATTTGGCATTAATCCTACATAATTATAATAACCTGTATCTGAATAGATTTTCCAAATTAATTCATCTAATGCCAAATATTCTTGTTCTTTTTTCCATGTTTCTAAATTATTTAGAAATTTTTCTATTTTATCTTTTAAATCTTTCTCAACATTTACTTTAGATTTTTGCAGACATGTATAAAAATTATCATATTTGTCTGTTAATCTTATTTTTACTAAGTCATTATCTGTAAATTTTCCTATATTTGACCTTAAAACTGTAACTAATGGAATATCTTGTATAGGATTATCTATTATTTTTAATAAACAAATAATTGTTTGTATTTCTATAGAGTCTAAATATTCTTGTGAAGCATCTGAAAAAACAGGGATTTCTAAATTTAGTAATTCTTGTTCATATATAGGTGCTGTAGTTTTAGTACTTCTTAATAATATTACTATATCTTTATATGTTATATCTCTATATGTATTTTTCTTTCTATCAAACACTTGATATTTTTCATCTATTAATTTTTTAATCCTATTTGCAACAAATCTTGCTTCTAATTCTATATCTTCAACTTTTTCATCTTGTTTTTCTTCTTGTTCATCTTCACTTATGTTGTCCTCTTCTTCTACTTCTTCTTTTAAATCTATTATATTTATTTCTGTTTTTAAATCTTGGTCTATTTCTTCATAATTTGCTCCTAAATTTAAATATTCTTGTTCATTGTAGTATATATCTCCTAAGTCCTCACTCATTATATTTTGGAATATTATATTAGTAAAATCTAGAATATTTTTTCTACTTCTAAAGTTTTTAAATAATTGTATTTTTAAATGTTCATCTTCATTCTTATCTTCTTTTAACTTATATTCTTTATATTTACTTAAAAATAGCTCTGGCATTGCTTGTCTAAATTTATATATACTTTGTTTAACATCACCAACCATAAATATATTGTTTTGTTTAGAGATAGCCCCTAAGATATATTCTTGTACTAAATTACTATCTTGGTATTCATCTATTGCTATTTCTAAAAATTTTTCTTGATATGTTTTAGCTACTTGTGTTGGTTCTATATTTCCATTTTCATCTCTTTTTAATAATATATTAAGAGCAAAATGTTCTATATCATTAAAATCAACTATATTTTTTTCTCTTTTCTTTTTAGAAAATTCATCTCCAAATTTTAAAATTAAATCTTGAAGTTTTAATAATATTTCATACATATCAAATATATCTTGATTTGCTTCTTTAGAATTTGTAACTAATATCTTATTTCTCTTTTTATTTAGTTTATTTTTTATATCATCTCTAATTGATTTTGCTTGTTCTTTTATATCTGAATCTACTTTTTTTCTTGGCCAATCTACAAATTTAAAATTTTGATTTATTTTATATGCATCATCCCAATTATTAAGATGATTTTTTAAATTTTCTAGCATATCTAAATCAGTTCTTAACACTTGCTCAAATTTTTCTAATTCTGGATCAAATGTTAAGGTTTCATTGACTTTTTCTAGGGTAACTATATCATCTATTATTTCTTCTTTTAGTTCTTGTAATAAGATACTTCCCCATTTGGTATTACTGAAATCTTCATCTAAATTGTCTTTTAGATTAAACATTTCTATTTTTTCTTTTAACCATTCTTCAGGAAATGGACTACTTTGTATGTATGTATATATTTTAAGAACTAATTCTTTTAAAGGAGTATCATCTCTGTAACTTGTATATGTATTTATTAGTTTTTCAAAATCTTTGTTTTGTTCTTCATATTTTGTTTCAAATATTTCTTCTATTGTTTCTTGTTTTAATAATTCTATTTCTGTTGTGTCTGCTATTCTAAAGTTAGGAGAAATGTTTTCTAATTCATAAAAATTGTTTCTTACTACTTCTAAACAGAATGAGTCTATTGTACATATACTTGCTTTATTTAATAATGTTACTTGTCTTTGTAGATTTTGATTTTCAATATCGTCGTCTAATTTTTTATATATTGCATTTAATACTCTTTCTCTCATTTCTGAAGCAGCTGCATTTGTAAATGTTACTACTAATAGTCTATCAATATCTATATCCTCGTTTATTATTTTGTTTATTATTCTTTCTACTAGTACTGCTGTTTTCCCACTTCCGCGCTGCTGCTGCAACTAGTATGTTCGAACCTTTTTCTTGTATTGCTTGTTGTTGCTCTTTTGTCCATTTTACTTCACTCATAGATTTTTGTCCTTTCTTTTATTATTTTGCTGTACTATAAAGCTATGATATAAATTCAGACTTATTTTATCATAAGTGATTTTTTTTTACAATTAAAATATTGTTATAATTCATTTTTTTATATATAATAAATATAAATAAAATGAAAGGAGAAATTTATGGAAGAAAACAATGTAATAATTGAAGAAAACAAAATATTTGGAAAAGCTTTTTTCTGGATGTTTCTGGGATTACTTGGTAGCGCAATTATAGCATGGTATACATATGCATCAGGACTATTTATTGACATAGTGCTAGAAGGTTATTTTAATATTTTATTAATAGTTGAATTAGTAGCAGTCATAGTCTTTAGCCTATTATTTAGAAAATTACCACCATGGGCTGTTGGAATACTGTATTTTGTGTATTCTATGATTAATGGTGTTACCCTATCGGTTATATTTGCTGTTTTTGAATTATATTCTATTGTATATTTATTTGTTGTGTCTGCTATAATATTTGCTGTACTAGGTATAATAGGATACAAAACAAATGCAGATTTAAGTAGGTGGAGCCCATATATAACTGTTTTCTTAATTGCAGGTCTTGTACTTAGTTTGCTAAATTTATTTATATTTAAAAATAGCACATTTGATCTAATTTTGGATTGGATCATTTTAGCAATATTCTGTGGTGTTACTATTTATGATATAAATAGAATAAAATTATTACAATCTGAACCTTCTATTAATCAAGAAAAAATCCACATTTACTGTGCTATGCAATTATATTTAGATTTTATTAATATCTTTTTAAGAATTCTTTCTATCTTTGGAAAGAAAAGAAACTAGTATTTTATGAAGTATAATAAAACCACATTTAATATGTGGTTTTTAATTTGTTAAACTATTTAATTCTTCATTTAAATTTTCCCATTCTAGCATCTTTTCTTCTATTTCATTATTTAATTTTTGTATTTCATCTTGCATGTCCTTTAATTTTATATAATCTGTACTTACTTTGTCTTTTAACATTTCCTGTTTTAAATTTTCTATAGTGTTTTCTTTTTCTTCTATGTTAGTTTCTATTTTACTAATTTTATTTTTTATACTTCTAATACTGGAGAGCCTTGTTTATATATACTAAATTTTTGTTCTCCTATCCCCTCTTCTAACATATTATTATCTATTATAGATTTTAGTAAAGTGGTCTTTCCACTTCCATTTCTTCCTACTATTGCTATTTTTTCTTTGTCTTTAATTTCATAATATTGTATCTGCACCATATGATATGGCTCCATTTACTATTTTGTAATTCACTTTTTCTCTTCCTTTTCTTTTTATATTCTGCTAATATATAATAACATAAAAATATAAATTAAAACAATGGTAATAGTATATTAAATTCAATAAATTCATCATCATTTTTTACCATTATATTTCCGCCATGTAACTCTATGATTTCCTTTGTGATTGCTAATCCTAATCCAGAACCCCCTGTAGTACTTTTTCTAGAGTCATCTCCACGATAAAATTTTTCAAAAATTTTACTTAATTTATATTCAGGAATCTTATCACCTTTGTTTCTAAATTTGATTATGATACCTTTATCATTTTCATGTAATTCTATTTCTATAGTAGTATTTTCATAGCTATAATTTATAGCATTTTTTAGTAAATTATCAAATGCTCTAGCTAATTTATCTCCATCACCCATATACATGACTTTTTCTGGTACTTTTAAATTACATTTTAAGCTGTTTTTCTCTAGCATTGGGTAACATTCATCAACTAGTTGCTCTAACAAATATGAAATATTTATTTGTTTTTTATTAATTGGCATATCATGTAAATTATATCTTGTAATATCAAAAAATTGGTTTGTTAATTCTTCTACTCTTAAAGCTTTGTCTAGTGCGATTTTTATATATTTTTCTTGTGATTTTTTTGAGATATCTTTTTCGTCTGAAAGTAATGTTAGATATCCTATAATTGATGTAAGTGGTGTTTTTAAATCATGTGCCATATACATTATTAAATCATTTTTCTTTTGTTGTGCTTCTTCTTCATTTTTTTTACTTAAAATATATTCATATTTTATATCATTTATTTTTTCTGAAAATTCGTTTATTTCACTTGGTAGTTTGATTGTTTCATTGTCCTCTTTTAAAATTGAGTCTAATGAATTATATACTTCATTGATACTATTTACATATTTTGAAATAAATCTATATATTATAACAGCCAAAACAATTCCTATATATACATATACTACAAAGTCTCTATTTTCAACTATCCATGCATATAAATCATAATTTAATCTGGCTACTAATTCAGATAAAGTATTTTCAAAAAATAATGCTAATATAAAATATACAACAATTGAAATTATTACTGCAATTACTAAATTTCCTAGTAAAGATATAAATAATTTTAATTTTCTTTTAGTTAGTTCATTAATCTTCAAAATAATCCTCCTAAATTATAATATTTAAAGCTAAGTATTCTAAAAAGAGATCATTCTATTTTATACCCTACTCCCCATACTGTTTTTATGAATTTTGGTTTTTTAGTATCTTCTCCTAATTTTTCTCTTATTCTTCTTATATGAACCATGACAGTATTGTTACTATCAAAATATTTTTCTTTCCATACTTTTTCAAATAATTCTTCTGAGCTTATTACTTTTCCTCTATTAGTTGATAGATATAGTAATATTTCAAATTCTATTGGTGTTAAATCTATTTCTCTTTCATATAATAAACATTTGTGTTTGGTTTTATTAATTACTAATCCATTTATTTCTATTATATCTTCTGATGTTTCTTTTTCATTATATAACTTATATCTTCTTAATGCTGATTTTACTCTTGCAACTACTTCTAATGGATTAAATGGTTTTGTAATATAATCATCTGCACCAATTGTTAATCCTTTTATTTTATCATTATCTTCTATTTTTGCTGTTACCATTATTATTGGAAATTTTAATCCTTTTTTTCTAATATATCCACATATTTCAAATCCATCTTTTCCTTCTATCATGACATCTAATATTGCTATATCTAATTTTATTGTATCTATACATTTTATTGCTTCTTCTGAAGTATAAAATTTATAAATATTGTAATTTTCATTTTGTAAATAAACTTCCAGTAAATCAGCAATTTCTTTTTCATCATCTAATATTAAAACATTCATCTTTTACCTTCTTTCTTTTTAATTATAACACAAAGTTTACATTTTTCTATTTTTTTGTGAAATTGTAAGAAAAATTTAAGAATTTTTTAATTCTATTTTAAAACTCTTTTAGTCCGTTTTATTTATAATAGATTCAAATTTATATAAGTTTCGTGAACTTATTATATTAGGAGGTTTATCGTATGAAAAAATCAAATAAAAAACTTGCTAAATCTAGGGTTATTATTGCTTTGATATTTATTCTATTAATTGTTTTGTTTCTAAATTATAATTATTCTTTGTTTAACAATATTGGAATTGGTGACTTAAATATTTTTGGTAGTTATAGGGTAATAAAAAAAGACCATAATAAAAATTATCCTGGAATTGGACAAGAAAAAGTAAAAAATAAAGATGGTTATTTTACTACTTTTACTACTGAAGAAAATCATAAAAAAACATATATAGAATATAAACAAAATGGTAATTCTTCTTGGAGTGATAAAGAATACTGGGGAGATACTATGGCTGAGAATGGTTGTGGTATAACTGTGATGGCTATTATATTAAGCGGTTATGGTATGGATTATACTCCTGAAGATTTAAGAAAAAAATACTATCCTGTTATGGATTATGAAGAATTTTCTGATGAATTATCTTCTACATTTGGAATTGAAAATTCAGATTTTTATTATGATAGTGACCATTTATCAGGAAGTTCTATAATAGAACATCTACAAACAAATAGACCTGTTGTTGTTTGCGTATGGAATAATCCTTCTGATAATCGTTGGACTACTGCTTCTCATTATATGGCTTTACTTGCTACTGATGATAATAATATGGTTTATGTTTCTAATCCTAATGGTTTAGAAAATGATAGTAAAAGTTCTGGTTGGTATAATATAAATGAAATTTCTCCTTATATTGCTAAAGCTTTGTATATTGAAGAGTATTTTTAAATTATAAAGATATAAAATGCATATATTTATATTTGTTATAATTTTATATAAAAATTTATCATATTTCTTGACTTTTTATTTATAAATGGATTATAATAAATATAGGAAATGACAAATCCACAAACGTGGTTTTGCCGAAATAGATATAATAACTCACATCTAAATCGTCAAATTTACAGATGTGAGCTTTTTTATTTATGTAGTTGCTTATCAACCCAGTTCTTATAAAGAACTGCTGTCAAGGCAACGTTTAATATTAAAGATAATATTAAAGATATTATTAAGAATAGTATCACTTTAACCATAAACATCACCACCCTTTCTACGAAAAATCGTAAAATTGGCGGCAAAACCACATCTTCTAATTATCATTTCCTATGTCACTTATTCTACAATATTCTTTTTATTTTGTCTATAATTTTTATTGAATTTATAAATATATTTTTAGTTCCAAGACAAATTTCTATTATAATATATAATAGAAAGTTACTATATTTTAGTAACTCTCTATCAAAATAAAAGGGGATGTTCGTGCTAATTGCTTCACCTACAATGCTGTTTTTACATCATCTGGTAAGTCCTCTGTTTGTACTTCTCTCCAGTTTATAACACCTCTCATTTGCATTACATCTAATTCTAAATATGCTCCTTCTCTTAATTCTCTACTAGTTTTAAATTTAACTTCTTTTTCTTTTCCATTTTTGTTATATGCAGTTAATGTATATTCATATTTCATATCATCTGTTGCAGAAACTTCTTCTATTTTAGTATTGTCTATTTGAGTATAGTAAATCTCTTTATGCACTACTAAAAAGTAATATGCTCCAACTGCTAAAGCTATCATAATAATTACTGCTATAATAATCGGTAATTTTTCTTTAAAATTTTCCATCTTTTCACTTCCTTTCTCCTTCTAAAATTTTTCTGTGCATTTATGTTTGTATACATTTGTTAGTGAAATTTTTATTTCTCAATCTTCCTTAATTATGTTTTTACTTCCAAAATATGTTGCTAAGAAATATATTCCATAAATTACTCCAATAATTACTGCTGTAACTATAATTGAAGGTAGTAATTCATCTGGTGATGCTAATACTTCTAACATTGATAATATAAATTTAATTCCAAATATTGAATGTATCATTGCAAGTATTAAAGGCATCATAAAGAAAATGAATATTTGTCTAAATAAGGCTTGATTTATCATCTTTTCATCACAACCAATTTTTCTTAAAATTGTATATCTCTGTTTGTTATCTGAACTTTCTGTTAGTTGTTTTAATGCTAAAATAGCTGAACTTGCAATTAAAAATACAACACCTAAATAAATTGCAATAAATATGATGATAGTTGCTAAACCTTTACTAGATTCTATTATACTGATTCTAGAAGATCCATCAAGATTTATTCCCTTTTCTTTAATGTTTTCAAAAAATTCTGTGTCTCCACTTCCTATTAATGTATTTTCTATTTCTTGTTTTCCTTCTTCTGTTTCTGCATTATAATTTGCTACTAAAAGGTATTGCTCTGTCCATTCATCTTCTAATTCAAATTTATCTGGTACTAATATAATTCCTGCATTTATTTCAGTTGTCGCCAAATATATAAAGCCGTCTTTGCACTCATTGTATTTTGAATGATATGTTTTTCCATTTATTTCTATATTAGAATTTGTTCCTAGTGTTTGGTTTCTTATATCTATCATTTGCTCATAATTGCAAAGTACAATGTATTCATCATCATTTAATGTATATTGTTCTTCTCCATAAAGTTCTGCAATTTTGTTATAATCTGATATTTTAATTATGGATTCTGATGAGTCATATGCAAGCATTGAATACTGACTTTTTGTAGTTTCATAATAATCTCCTAAACTATATGCTAAAGTCCATTCTGGTATTGTATATATAGGAATTTCTACAATATCTTTTAAATCATTCATATCATATCCATTTGTCTCAAGTGTATAGCTTACTGGATGTCTTGAATCTTCTATTTGTTCTTTTGTATTATATATTGTTTCTCCACTATATGAACTCACATAACTTTCTGGAAGATATGCTGTTTTATATAGGTTTACATCTACTGGTGTGAATTTATCTAATTGAGAATCTAATGCTGATTTTATTGATAAACTTCCCGAAAGTACACTTATTGTCATAAATAACATCAAGCAAATTATACTCATACTAGCTATATTTGTATTAATTTTATTATTTAATTGTCTTAATACAAACATATTTGTCCCTTTTAGGTAAATGCTTTTTCTTGTTTGTATAATTCTTAATATAAATCCTGATAAAGACCAAAATATTCCAATAGTTCCTATAATTCCCATTAAAATTGGTTTTAATAATTCATCACCTGTTTGTAATTCATATACTCCCCCTGTTACTAAATAATAAGCATATCCTAATAATACTGCTGAAGCTAAAAATACAAGTATTGAGACAATAGGATTTTTCATTTTTACTTTTTCATTTTTTCTCACGGCTGTTAATAAGTTAATTAGTTTATATCTTGAAATTGTTAATGTGTTAAATATAATAACTGCTAGATACATTACTGCAAAATAAATACATGTTTTTATGCAAGCATCTTTTGAAAATACAAAAGTAAATTCACTCATATCTGCTTCAAACAATTTTGCTACTAATATAGACATAAACTGTGATGCAAATACACCAATAAAAATACCTACAACTAATGATAAAATTCCTACTAATATTGTTTCTAATAATATAATACTAGATATTTGCCTTCTTCCCATACCTAGTGTCATATATATGCCAAACTCTCTTTTCCTTCTATTTATTAAAAAATTATTTGCATATACAATTAAAAATCCAAGTACAATCGCTATAAATACAGAAATCATTCCTAGCACTTGTATCATTAATTGTATCATCTGTCTTGTTGATTCTGATACTTTAAGCATTGCCTGTTGGCTGTCCAAAGAGTTAAACATGTAGAATATCGCTACACCTAATACTAATGTTAAAAAATATATTGCATAATCTTTAAAACTCTTTTTCATATTTCTAAAAGATAACTTAAATAACATCGTTCAAATCACCTCCAAGAAGTGTTTGTACCTCAATTATTTTTTCAAAGAATTGTTTTCTTGTATCTTCTCCTTTTATAAGTTCATTGAAGATTTTTCCATCTTTTATGAATATAATTCTATCTGCATAACTTGCTGTAAAAGCATCATGTGTAACCATTAAAATTGTTGCTCTTAAGTTTTTATTTAAGTGTTCAAATGTTTCTAGTAATTGTCTTGCAGATTTACTATCTAGAGCCCCTGTTGGCTCATCTGCAAGTACCATTTTAGGATTTGTGATAATTGCTCGGCTTGACGCTACTCTTTGCTTTTGTCCTCCAGATATTTGATATGGATATTTATTTAATATGTCTGAAATATCAAGTTTTTCTGCCACTTCTTTTACTCTTCTATCTATTTCATGAGGTTTTACTTTTTGAATTGTTAATGCTAGTGCTATATTTTCATAAGCTGTTAAAGTATCTAATAAGTTAAAATCTTGGAATATAAATCCTAGTTCTTCTCTTCTGAATTTGTTTAATTGGTTTCCTCTTAATTTTGTAATATCTTGATTATTTATGATTATTTTTCCTGCTGTTACTCTATCTATTGTTGAAATACAATTTAATAGTGTTGTTTTTCCTGAACCAGATGCCCCCATTATCCCAACAAATTCTCCTTCATTTATAGTAAAACTAATTCCTGATATAGCTTTTGTTAAGTTAGATTTGTTCCCATAATATTTTTCTATGTTTTTTACTTCTAAAACACTCATCTCTTTTTCTCCTTTCTTTTTTCTATTTTAATTATAAGCTTTATTGTTTTTTCTTGCTAGTAATTAATCTTACATTTAGATTACAATTTTGTAAGGTATTGTGTATTTTCTATAACACAAAAAATGAACTCATTCTATTAGATTTTTTCTAATAACTGAATTCATTTTAAATTATATTAAACAATATAATGGAAATGCAAGTCCTATTTCTCCATCTTTATATATCTTTTAATCATCTAAATAAGTTCTAATTTATTGTTATTTATTATCTTTCCAATTGTTTGTCTGCTTACACCTAATTTTTCGGCAACTGTTTCTTGTGATAACCCTAGCTTTTTTCTTGCTTGAAGTAGATTATTTCGTAAGTTCATTGTTGTTACCTCGAAATTCAG
>CAMMNR010000015.1 GCA_946498265.1 uncultured Clostridium sp.
TACAAAAGCCTTCTAGGCTAAGAGCAAACCACCAGTTTTACTGGTGGTTATGATTTTGCTTTATAACAAAGAACTTTCACAAGATGAAGCAAGTAAAATATTAGAGATATGTAGTAAATCAGTTAGCAGAATAAAAGTAAGAGCAATAAATAAATTAAGAAAATATATGAAGGGAGATAACTAATATGGATAAGAATATATCAATTTATGAATTAGGAAAATTGGCTCAATCAGGAGATGAAGTTGCAATGTTAGAAATTATAAACAGAAAAAAGAAGTTTATAAAAAGACTTTCTTATGGTAATGAAGATAGATACCAGTACATAATTTTAAAACTAATTGAAGCAATAAAAAATTATGATTTTAGAAAATTTTAAAAAAATTTAAAAATCACGGTAGAATTTTTTGAAGATAAGTAAAGTTATATAAGTGAAGGGCAAATTTTAAAGGACACACTATATTTTATCAAAAGCAGGTAGGACATGCTCTTATCTGCTTTTGAGCAATTTAAAGTGAAAGGAGAGCAAAAAATGTTTTTAAGATTTGTATTACTAGGAATTTCTTTTGTAGTTATATTATTTATATTTGACATTTTAGTTCCAAAAATAAAATTAAAATATCGACTACATAAAGAATTGCAAGAAAAAAAGAAAAGACAAAAAGCATTTAAAAATAAAATGAAAGAATTAGAGATCAAGTAATTTTCTCTAATAGTATTGCTATACAAAAATTCTGTGGACAAAAAATTAACCAACACAGGTGAAGAAAATGAAAAACAAAAAAGATAAAATTATTGAATTGTTTTTTATTAATCATTTATCAGTAAAAGAAATTGCGGATTCTGTCGGTACAAGTTCTGCATATATAACAAAAATAATAAAGACTGATGAAAGATATGTAATGGAAAAACAATATAGAAAAGAGAAATCAAAGGAAAAGAGAAAACAAGATAAAAATAATTTTATGAAAAATAAAAGAGAGCAAAAACGAATTGATGATAATTATTCTTTTGTTCAAGCACAACATTATCAAGCAACAAGAGAATTATCTAAATCAAGACATATAACTAATGAAACATATCGTAAATGGAATAGTAGTGCCTATAAATATAACCCTTTAAAGAAAAGGTATGAATTTGATGAGAAACTTGGTCGTGCATCAGACATACCAAAATATATAAAAGAAAGGTAGCAAGTTTTTTACTTGTAAAAGGTAAAAGATTATGGAGCAAAAATTGTTAGAGATTTTTAAATTGGCTGATGAGTTAGATAAAAAGCAGAATGTAGTGTATGCAGATATTGAATATACTGCTGACAAAAGAAAAAAATTAGTAATATCTATTAGAAGTAAAAAGACCTTTAAGTACATAGAAAGATGTGAGGTTGAACTTGCAAATAATCCTCTGATTAAATGGGACAATATGATAGAACTTTTTAGATCATACATTGGAGGTGCTTGTAATGAATAAAAAAGAGGCTGTTGCTTATGGACAAATAGCACTAGAATCTATGTTGCGCTCTACATACAAACGAGAAATCAATTTACAAAATTTTGCTATTGAGATGAAACAAGCATTTAAAGTATATCCAAAAGACATTGTTTTAAATATTGCAGAAAGTAAGGTATTTGCAGAAAAAAAGATAGATGCAATAAAAACTGGAAGTGATAATGATGCAAATACTTGAAAAAAATAATATATTTGAATATTATAATATTTTGTTTAAAGAATATCCTGATGTTGTAAAAGTAAAAACACTAAAAGAAATGTTACCTAAAATAGGGAAAAATAAGTTATATAAACTATTAAAAGATAAAGAAATATATTCAAAAAGAATAGGCAAAGAATATTATATTCCTAAGATAAGTGTAATTGAATATCTAATAAAAAATTGACTTCAACATTGTTAGGTAAGTTGGGTTTATGTTATAATCATAAGATAGTGATTAGATAAATTCAACTTGCTTTTTGATGAAAGGAGAAACATGTTAAAGGAAGCAAGAAATCAAAAACTAATAACAAGGATAAATAAACTTTTACAAAAGTATGAAATTTCAGAAGATATCACTTATAGTTTGCAAGAAAAGGACAATATCTATCAGTGTGTAATAAAATATCAAAGAGATGGAAGATGGGATAGTTTATGGGCATCAACAGGATTGAAAAAAGAAAGAGGAAATATTAGACAAGCGAAAAAAGAAGCAGAAGAAATTGCCGATATATTCAAAGAAACTATAAAAAATACTAATAATGAGAAAAAAGATATTAGTATTACAGAGTTTCAAAGTTTAGCAGAATTAAATACTACTAATTATAATCCAAATAGAACTACAAAGGCTGATTGGGATTTCTATGAATATATGGAATACTGGTTATATAAAATTATTAAAAAATCTGTTGAACAAGATACTTTTAATGGATATGAAAGAAATGTTACAAAAAGAATGAAAGACTATTTCACACAAAAAAAGAATAGAAGAAAAGTTAAAGAATTAACAGCAGATGATTTAGATGATTTTTATGAGTATTTAAGAGAACAAGGATTAAAAAATTCCTCAATCGAACATTATAATGATAATATAAGTGCAGCATTTAAAGTTTTATTAAAGAAAAAAATAGTAAGATACAACCCAACAGATATGATAAATCCTATTGTTGTCGAAGTCGTTGAAGTTCCTACATATACAGAGGCAGAAATCAATGAATTATTTGATATTTTAAAAGATGATGTTATTGAATTACCAACTCTATTCGGTGGATATTATGGACTAAGAAGGAGCGAAATTATTGGATTAAGAAAAGAAGTATTTGATTTTACAAATAATTGTTTTATTATAAATCATGTAGCAATACAAAATGATGGAAAGAAACATAAAGAAAAAGTGTATTTTAGGGATAAAACAAAATCTAAAAAAGGTTATAGAGTTTTACCATTATTACCAATAGTTAAAGAAAAAGTGTTAAAGAAATTAGATAGAATAGAGGAAAATAAAAAAGTATTTGGTAATTCGTATAATCATAAATACGATGCCTATATATGTGTTCAAGATAATGGGGATTTAATACAACCAGGTTTTTTTACAAAAAGATTTGCTAAAATAATAAAAAGAAATAAATTAAGAAAAATAACACCACATGGATTAAGACATAGTATTGCAACACTATTACATTTAAAAGGTGTTGACATTAGAGATTTACAAGATTGGCTAGGACACGAAAGTGTAACATCAACTAATAGATATACAAGGAGCGACTATAAGAAACAAGTTGAAACAGGTAGTACAGTTTTAGAAATTTTTGAGAAAAAAAATAAAACTACTGAAAATAAAAAGAATACGAATGGAAAAAGATTTATAGTCAAAAAAAAGAACATTCATATTAGCACTATGAATGTTCCTAACTAAAACAAATATCTTAAAAATCTTGTTAGAGTTTTTCTAAAATTTGTTAGAGTTTTTTTAAAAATGGTGAGCCAGGAGGGATTCGAACCCCCGACCCTTGGCTTAGAAGGCCAATGCTCTATCCAACTGAGCTACTGACCCATTTAAAAACTCAAGGGATATTTGTTAGAGATTTTGTTAGAGTTTTTTGAACTAACTCTCAAAATCCAGTTATATCAATGTACTTGTGAATGTAGTCACAATCTTAGAAGGCCTGTGCTCTATCCACCTGAGCTACTGACCCATAACTCAAATAACAATAAATATAATAGCACAAAATATATGATATGTCAATAAAAAATAAAAAAATTTTTGAAATCGCTTCGCTCTAACAGTTGCAGACAAATTAACGGAAAGCCAACAAGGAAAGATAAAATAAGTACAAATATTAAGGCTTTCCGATTTGTTCATAGCAAACATAATAGAAATAACTTTACAATACTATTTACTATCTGGATTCGTATAGTTCCAGCTTCTACCAGTAGTAGTATAAATATAAAAACTACCCTTTGATTTATTTGTTAAATCATAATCCACACCATATATATATTCAAACCAATTAGAAGAAGTTAAATTCACAGGTATATTACCAGCAGTACCTACATAGCTAGATTTATAATACTGTCTAAGTCTATAATCTACACCGATTTCAACACATCTAACTGTACTATCCTCACAATCAGCTATACCCGAAACAACAACTTTATTAGGGCGAACAACATTTAAAAACGGTATAGATGTAGAATTCCTAACATGATGATGACCTTTTTTCAATACTTGTGCAAATATATCCTTTTCGGTAAAACGCGATAATTTATATTTTTGTTCTAACTCATCTAATGATGAGCAACCACCATAATTGTGAGTTAATAAATCATTAACTAAACTAACATATGATGTTAAAGTTTTATTATCAGAATTCTGTCCACCAGTAGAAGAATCTATTTTTAATCCATTATTAAGATTTGAATTTTTAGATAATATTTGCTTAGAAGGTATACCAAGTAAAAATTCTTCTACTAAAAACTCAGAGTCCCCCATTAATAGAAGTTTTCTAGATCCATCCATTACTTTAATTACTATTGAACTATTGTTACCCAATGTCATTGTAGTACCAAATGCATTTCCACGAGAACTTAAAATCTGAGGTTTTTCTCTAACACCTGATGTTGAATTTCCAGAAGCATCTGTACTAGTATATAGCCATGTTGTTGGCAAATCAGCAGGGTCATATGGGAAGAAAATATTAAATATAGTATTATCAATCTTTAAAACATTACCAGCTTTTACTGTAATTAACTTATTTGTATTATTAGCATAACAATAGATTGCTTTAGATTTTGCAGATTGTGTTGTATCATTTCCTTCAGCACCATCTTTAATAGGAACCCCATCTTTAGTTAAGACTTCATTACCATTATAAACTTTAGCATTACAATTTAAAACTATATTATCAAATTCATATCTTACCTTTTCGCCATTTATAGTATTATTATTATCAACAAAATATCCAGGATTTGAAGCTTGATAATGTACACCAGTCAATCCTGCAAAACCTCCTATATGATCTATATGGGAATGTGTCAATATTGCATAATCTATATGCACGACACCATTAACAGCATTAACTAATGATGTTCCATCTTTACTGTTTTTCTCTTTCCTTAAATATTTATCAATCTCAGCTACCTTATTTACATATGAATCACCACTATCGTCGGCACCTGTATCAATCATAATTGTTTTACCATTTTTTGTTTTTATAAAAGTACAATCAGCAGCAGCTATCCCTTCAACAACATCAATAAAATGAACTTCAAGACCATTATTTGACTTTACAGTTATATCTTTTTCTAACCAACCTGAAATGATTTCATCACTAGTTTTATTTTTATAAATATTAACTTTTACTTTAACATTATAAGTTTTACCTTCTGTTAATCCAGAAAAAGTATAATCATTAGTAGTTCTATTACCTATTATTTTCTCATCATCTAAATAATAATCATAACTTTTTATATAAAAAGAATTATGAACACCAACAGCAACACTAATATAATCAGAAGCAGTTGATTCATTTAAAGTAAATACATAATCTTCATCTTTTTGTACTTTACTATTAGTCTTATCACTAGAATTTGTAACCATTCCTTCCTCTACATAAATCCCAAGTGTTCCAACTTCATCTGCTACAGTTACTTCAGCTGTATAACTATTACCACTTCCACTTATCACTAAACTACTACTGTTTGCAAGAGAACCTGAAAGTTTAATTTTGTTTTTGTTTGTATTTGTAATATTATCTCCTACAATTGTTATAGGAAATTGAACTTTAGACCCAGCAGTAATTATTTTACCTTCATAAGGTGTTTCAATTTTTACTATAGGAGCTGGAGTTTCTGGAAGCTCCACACTAGATACACTTACTTGGCAACTAGCAATTTTACCATTATCTGTTGTTGCTGTAATTATAGTTCTACCTTCAGATTTTGCAGTTACTAAACCGTCTTGACTAACTGTTGCAACTGTATCATTACTACTATCCCAAGTGATGGTAGTTTCAGCATTAGAAGGTGCTACAATAGCTTCTAATTTTTCAGAAGGATTAGTATTTATAACTAAATTTAATAAAGTTTTATTTAATTTTATAGATGTAGGTTTAACAGGAGTATCTGGTGGATCTACAGGAGTTTGTGAATCTTCAGACCACTTTGCATATAAAGTTAAATTTGATGTAGGAACATATTTTTCACCAGATTTTCCAATGTAATTCTTAAATTCTGCATCTAAATACCATCCTTCAAAAATATATCCATTTTTTGTAGAACTTGGTAAAGTAATTTCTTTACCATTTGTATCATAAGAGGCTGTTAGTTCACCATTACCATTTCCAAATGTATATATAATTGAACTAGAAGATTCATTATTAATACTACCAGAACCAGTTAACTTCCATGCTATAAATTTTCTTGTTGAAACTTGAGAGTTAGGTGTTGTTCCACCATTTGCATTATATCTAATTATGTACTGTGATACTGGAGCAGATATTTGTACAGTAGTTCCAGCTTCTTGACTATAATGTGATTCTCCAGGATTAACTGTTAAACTATAATTTTTAATCTCACTTGAAGTCATAGTTACTGTTACCTGACAATTAGCTACTTTGCCATTATCAGTTGTAGCTGTAATGATAGCTTTACCTTCAGATTTTGCAGTTACTAAACCATCTTGACTAACTGTTGCTACTGTATCATTGCTACTTTTCCAAGTTATTTGAGTTTCTGCATTAGAAGGAGAAATTGTCGCTTCCAATTTTTCAGTTGGATTATTATTTATAACCAAATTTAATGAATCTTTATTTAAGCTTATAGATACAGGTTGAATAGGAGTATCTGGTGGATCTACAGGAGTTTGTGAATCTTCAGTCCATTTTGCATATAAAGTCAAACTTGAAGTAGGAACATATTTTGCACCAGATTTTCCAATCAAATTTTTAAATTCAGCATCTGAATACCATCCATCAAGAATATAACCAGTTTTTTTAGTATCTGGTAAAACTATTTCTTGTCCACTCTCTTTATAAAAAGCTGTTAATTCAGCATTACCATTTCCAAATGTATATGTTGTAGAACTAGAAGTTTTATTACTAATAGTACCAAAGCCACTTAATCCCCAAGATTCAAAATCTCTTACTGAAATTTGTGAATTAGGTGTAGAACCACCATTTGCATTAAATGAAATCTGATAATTAGCTCCAGAAGCAGAAATTTGTATTGCACTACCAGGTTCCTGAGTATATTTAGTTCCATCTGGATTAACTGTTAATGTATAACTTTCTTCAGACTCAGTTTTTGTTATTTTTTTACATAAAGTTAACCAATCAGGATGTTTATCTTTAACATTAGAACTTTTTGAAGATGCAATATATCGACATATACTTAGAACATCAGTAAGGTCTATTTTTCCACTTTCATTTACATCAGCATTGATAATAGAATCATCTTTTAATAACCAATCAACTTTTTTACCAGTTTTTTGTGAATATATATGACGTAATAATACCAGTTGATCTGTCAAAGTTACTTTTCCATCTAAATTAACATCACCTAAATAATATTGTTTTTCGACTGCTAAAGAATTAGAAAAAATAGATAATATTAAAATAAACATTATTAACATAATTTTAATAAAAAATCTAGTAAAAATTGTATCTTTTGTATCTTTAAAAATATTTTTGTTTCCTTTTTTAAAAAACATAAAACCCCCCTATTATTAATATCAATAATCATATGGAGATTATATATAATATTAGCAACAAATAAAAGAGGAGAATTTATTAAACAATAACAATAAGCATAAACATTTTATACGCAAAATAATAGTTACAGTTACTTAATAGTAATTTTAAAAATATATATCATTTTAGTAACAAATATGTAATATATGCTTATAAATATTATATCCGTATAAATAAACACTAATTACCAAAAAATAAACCCAAAAATCCAGCAATACCAAAAACAATAAAAATTAAATTAGACAAAAAATCAATAAAATTATGATTTAATTTAGAACTAATAAACTTAGCAAAAAATATAGCAATACAATTACTAGCAACCATCCCAAAAATACAACCTAAAAGTAAAGAAATCTTGTGATTTGGAAACTGTAAAGACATTCCTAGTGATGATAAAAAAGTTTTATCACCAAATTCGCCAACAAAAATACTAATAGCAATTAAAAAAATATAATTAACTTTTAAATTTGATAATTTTTGTAGAAAAGAAATCTTAGTAGAATTTTCTTTTTTATTTTGCTTAGGTAAAAAGCCAATAATTCCAAATAACAAAAAAGAAGAATATGTAAAAATTTTTAAATAGAAATTAAAGAACTCATTATTTAGATTACCAATTTTACTACCAAATAAAATAGCCAAGCCATGACTAAAAAAAGTACCTATAACAATACCTAATATAACATTAGATACTCTATTTTTATTTGAAAAAGATAAAACTAACAACTGAGTTTTATCACCTAATTCAGATAAAAAAATAATAGAAAAAGTAATAAAAAAAGCATAAACAAAATCCATATTAACCTCTTTTCAATAAAGAGTATGTGAAGAAATAATAAAATATGAATTTCCGTAAGAAAAAATGTGAATTTTTTGTGAATTTCTTTACTTTGAAAATTTTAAATGATAATATATAACAGAGTAAAAAATTAACCTTTTGTATGAAGGAAAATCAAATAAAAGTTGATTTTCTATACAACAAAAAGAAGGAGGGTATTTTGTGATAGAGTTAAAAAATGTTACAAAAAAATATGGTAAATTTAAAGCAGTAGACAATATTAGCTTTTCAGTAAAAGAAGGTGAGATTATAGGATTGCTTGGACCAAATGGTGCTGGAAAAAGTACAACAATGAATATGATGACAGGTTTTATAGAACAAACAGAAGGAGAAATAATAATAAATGGTTTTGACATTACCAAGAAACCAAAAAAAGCCAAAAAATCAATAGGATATATGCCAGAAGGAGTACCATTATATACAGATTTAACAGTTAAAGAATTTGTAACATATATGGCAGAAATAAAACAAGTAAACAGAAAAGAAAGAAAAGAAAAAGTAGAAAAAATAATAGAAAAAACAGGACTAAAAGATGTAGAAAAGAAACTTATAAGAAATCTATCAAGAGGATATAAGCAAAGAGTAAGTATGGCAGGAGCATTAGTTGGAGAACCTAAAATATTAATACTAGATGAACCAACAGTAGGGCTTGATCCCAAACAAATAACAGAAATAAGAAACATGATTAAAGAAATAGGAAAAACACATACAGTAATATTAAGTTCACATATATTATCAGAAGTAAGTCAAATATGTAATAAAGTAATTATAATAAATAAAGGAAAAATCGTAGCAATAGATACACCAGAAAATCTAGAAAATAGAGTGAATAATAAAAACTGTGTATATGTAACAATAGAAGATAAAGAAAACAAAATATCAAAAATAAAAGAGAAAATAAAAGAAATAAAAGATATTCAATTAACTCAAGAAAATGAAGATGGAACAAAACAATATATAATAGAGGCTGAAGGAGAAATTGATTTAAGGAAAACTATTTTCAATGAGTTTGCAAAAGAAAATATAACAATCTTTGAAATGAAAAAAGCAGACACAACTCTAGAAGAAGCATTTATGAAATTAATTGAAGGAGGTAATAAATAATGTGGGCAGTTATGAAAAAAGAATTTAAATCATATTTCTTCTCACCAGTTGGATATGTATTTATAGGATTATTTTTAATAATGTTTAGTATATTCTTTTATTTAGATGTATTTACATATCAAAGCACAAATTTTGAATATATATTTTATTCAGGAGCAACAATACTAACATTTATAGTACCAATATTAACAATGAGAACAATTGCAGAAGAAAGAAAAACAGGAACAGAACAATTACTATTAACATCACCAATAAGTATAACAAAAATGGTATTAGGAAAATTTTTAGCAGCAACAGCAATAGTGGTAATTACAGAGCTTTGTACATTTATGTATTTTGGAATATTATGCTTTTTTGGAACACCACATATAACAACAGCATTAGTAACTTTATTAGGTTTTCTATTATTAGCAATTAGTTATATTTCATTTGGAATATTAGCATCAAGTATAACAGAGAATCAAATTATTGCAGGAGTAATAACAATAGGATTTTTCATATTAACATGGTTTTTACCAAGTATAAATGAAATTTTTACAAATTTTTCATTAATCAATATGTTTTCTAAATTTCCAAGTGGACAAATAGACATTGCTGATACAGTAACTTTCATAACTTTCACAATTGCATGTATATTGTTAACAATAATATTTATGCAAAGAAGAAAAAGCGTAAGGTAAAGGAGGAAATGTAATTGAAAGAGAAAAAAGAAAAGAAAGAAAAAGTTCCAAAAATAGAAAATAAAAAAGAAAAGAAAGAAAAAAAGGATAAAAAACCTAATAAATTCATACAAACAATAAAGAAAAAATGGTTAATTGATGGTACAAAAACATTTATATTAGTTATAGCAATAATTGCAATATTTATAGCAATAAATATATTAATGCAAAACTTAGAATTAACACCATTAGATTTCACACAAGAGCAATTATATACATTATCAGATGAAACTAAAGAGAAAGTTAAAGATATAGATAAAGATGTTAAAATATATTTTATAGGATACACTGACGAAAGCCCAGATGTAGACTTATCAAAACAATTCAAAAATGCAAATGAAAAAATAGTTACAGAAGCGGTAGATATAAACAATAGACCTGACTTAGCACAAAAATATGGAATAGAAAGTGGAGCACAAGGAATAATTGTAGAATGTGGAGATAAATCAAAAGTATTATCATCAAGTGATTTAGTAACATATGATTCAAGCACATATGAAACAATAAGTATAGCAGAAGAAAAGTTAACAAGTGCTATAATATCTGTTACAGCTGATAAAGTTCCAAAAGTATATTTTTTAGAAGGATATAGTGATTTTACATTAAGTAATAATATGAATTATCTAAATATGTACTTAGGTAATGAAATAAATGAAATAAAAACATTAAATATATTGACAGAAGGAAAAATACCAGACGATTGTGATACATTAGTAATTACAACACCTGGAAAAGACTTCGATGATATAGCAACAAATGAAATATTAGAATATATAAATAAAGGAAAAAATATATTATGGTTTAATGCAGCAACTACAACCACAGAAGATATGCCAAATGTAAATAAAATATTAGCAACATATGCGGTAGAACCATTTGAAGCAGGAATAATAAGAGAAACAGATGCAGGACATATGGTAGCAGATTCACCAGATTTAATAATGCCAGAAGTACAATATTCAACAATAACAAAAGACTTATATAATAGTATGGCACCAATATTTGTAAATGCAACAAAAATAAATATAAATGAAGAAGCATTAGAAGATGAAGATGTTGAAAAAACAGAATTATTAACAACAAGCCAAAATGCATATTATAGAACAAATCTTAATTTACAAACAGCTACAGCACAAGAAGGAGAAGAAACAGGAAGTTTCTTAATAGGGGCAGAATTAGATAAAACAGTAGTACCAGAAGACTCTAATACTGGAGAAAGTGCTGTAATATCAAAACTTGTTATATTTGGAGAAAATGCTTTTGCAACTGATTATCAAATAATACAAAATTCACAATACAGTGCAATTATGCTAGGTGGAAATAAAGATTTAATTCTAAACTCAATTGCATATTTAGTAGATAGAGAAGATGATATAACAGTAAGAAAAAGCACAGGAACAGTAACATATACAGCCACAGAAGAACAAGATATGGTAGTAAAAGCAATAATATTTACAATACCAGCAATCATAATAATAGTAGGAATTATTATTTGGCAATTAAGAAGAAGAAAAAAATAGAATAAAATATGAAAAGCCCCATAGAATAATATGGGGCTTTAACAAGTGAAAATAATTATAATAATTTAATTCTTTTCCAATCAGATTTGTGCCTTAAGAAAGGACTAACATATTTATGAAGAATGTATTAAAAATAGTATTTGTAATAATTGGAGCATTAATAGGTGCAGGATTTGCATCTGGTCAAGAAATATATATTTTCTTCTTCTCACATGGAATAAAAGGTTTATTTGGAATAATAATTTCATCTGTACTAATGGGAGTAATAATATACAATACACTAAAAATTTTAAATATATACAAGATAAATAGTTATAAACAATTTTTAGATGTAATAATAGAAAAAAACAACAAAATAAAAAACATAATAAATATAGTAATAAATATATTTATACTTATAACCTTTTTTATAATGATAGCAGGATTTGGAGCGTATTTTGAGCAACAATTTGGAATAAACAGTTTAATAGGAAGTACAATTCTAGCTATATTAAGTTTTATTATATTTAACAAGAGTCTAAGAGGGTTAGTAAAAGCAAATGGAATATTGGTACCTATATTAATATCATTTTTGATAATAATTGGATTATTATGTTCAAAAGGAATACATGTATTAGAATTACAAAAATATGTAATAAAATCAAATGGATTAAAATGGTTATTAGATGCAATATTATATTGTAGCTATAATAGTATACTATTAATACCAGTAATAATAACACTTAAAGACTATATAAAAAATAAAAAACAAAATATATTAATATCAGCAATAACAACAATAATAGTTATAATATTATCTATAATGATATATATAATATTATTAAAAGTTTATGTAGATATAACAAAATTAGAAATGCCAGCAGTTTATGTAGTATCAAATATGTTTAAACTATTAAGTATAATATATGGATTTATAATATTAGCATCGATTTTTACAACAAGTATATCATTAGGAACAAGCTTTTTGCAAAATACATGCAACAATAAAAAAAGTTATCTACAGATTGCGGGTATTATGTGCATAACTTCTGTGCTAGTTTCAAAAATTGGTTTTTCAAATTTAGTTAATATATTATATCCCATATTTGGTTACTTAGGAATTATTCAGATTATCATTTTGATAACACATACAAAAAAGAAAAATAGAATTATGTAAAAAATTTCATACTAAAATAAGCAAATCAAGACTAACCATATCAGTGTTATACTTGACATATAACAGTTTGATATAGTAAAATAAAGCTATCAAATCTAACAAGGAGAAAAGATGAAAGATTTTTGGATAGAAACTGAAGAGAAAAAAATAAACAAAAAAAAGATAATAATAGTAACTCTAATAATACTAATAGCCATAGCAATTATTAGTGCTATAGTAGTTTATGTAAGCAATAAAGAAATAAGAGAATGGATAGATGTTAACATATTTAGAAAAGAAGTTGTTCAAGACAAAGTGGCGACAATAGAATTAAATGACATACAAAATAGTAATATCTATGCTTTCAATAAATACATAGGAATATTAAACAAAAATAAATTTTCTATATATGGAAACACAGGAGATGAAGAAAAAACATTAGAAATTCAAATAACTAATCCAGTATTTAGTTCAGAAAATAGATTCTTGGCAATAGGTGAATCAGGAGGACAAAAAGTATATTTAATCGAAGATAAAGAAATATCTTGGGAAGCAACAATAGAAGGAAATATATCACAAATACATGTGAATAGAAATGGATATGTGGCTGTAGTTCTTTCAGATGCAAGTAATAAAACAGTAATTCAAATGTATAACACGGAAGGAAAACCATTATTTAAAACATATGCACCATATAACAGAAGTACTGATGTAGCAATATCAAATGATAATAAATATCTAGCAGTAGCCGAAATAGATACATCAGGAACTATTATACAATCAAATATAAAAATAATCTCTATAGAAAAAGCGTCTACAGAATCTGAAAACTCAGTAGAAAATACATATAAATGTGAAAGTGGCAAATTATTAACAGATTTAAAATATCAAGATAAAGATATATTAATATGTATGTATACAGATTCAATTACAAAATATGAAAATGGACAAGAAACAACATTGATTGATAACAAAGATAAAAAAGTAATATTTCAGTCAATAGAATTAAATGGAAATGCAAGCTCTATCGAAGAAAAATCATCAGGATTGTTTACAGCAGATTCACTTATTAATATAGTAAATATAGAAAACAGCAATATAAAAGAATATACAGTAAATTCAATTGCTAAAGAAATTTATACAAATGGGAATATAATTGCACTTAATTTAGGTACAGAAGTAGAATTCATAAATACAGGTGGATGGCTAGTAAAAAGATATGTTGCAAATCAAGAGATAACTAATGTTGCAATGTCTGACAGTATTGCTGGAATAATCTACAGAGATAAAATAGAGATAATTAACCTTTAATAAGGAAGGATGAATAAAATGGGATTAATAATAGATATTGCTATTATAGCAATTGTAGTATTATCAATATTTTTAGGATATAGAAAAGGATTAGTAGCTTTATCGATACAATTATTTGCTTTTATAATAGCTGTAGTAATAACATTTATTTTATATCAGCCAATTACAAATTTCATAGTAAATGCTACTGGAATAGATGAAGCAATTCAAAATTCAATATTAGAAAAAGCAAATGACATTATGCAAGAAGATAGTGAAATGAGCAATACGATTGTCGAAGAAGTGAAAAATGATATGTTACCAGAAACAGCAAGAACTATATCAATTAATATTATTACATTTGTTGTTGTAATAGTACTTTTCTTGCTAGTAAAAATAGGTTTGAGGTTTGTAACAGCAATGGCAAATTTAGTAGCAAAATTACCGATTCTGAAGCAGGCTAATGAATTAGGCGGAATAATATATGGATTTATAAGGGGATTATTAATTATATATGTAATTTTATTAGTAGTAAATATATCAGGAGAAATAAGCCCAGAAAATAGCGTCTACAAGAGCGTTAATGAGACAAACTTAGGTAAATTTATGATGGAATATAATGTATTGAATGTATTTATGGATGAAGTTAATATATAATTGATTTAACATGAAAAAGGGTAAATTATTAAATTTGTCTAATTTTGTTGCGTTTTGTTTATAAATTTGTTATACTAACTACATGAAATTTTTAGGAGTGGATTATTTTGAAAAAAGATAATAAAAACAAAAGAGTAGATAATAAAGTAAAAAATGCTAAGACCAAAAAAAAGAAAAAAATGAAAAGATGGAAAAAAATTTTACTAGTTATTTTTTTGATATTATTAATAGCAGGAGGATTATTTGCATATAGAGTTTATAAAAACGGTGGAGGAATGTCAGGAATGTTAGCAACAATGGTTGGACATGATGAAAATACAAAAAAGAATCTACCAGAATTGAAAGTTTTATTATTAGGAATAAGTACAGACCAAGAAGGTGTGGAATTAACAGACACTATAATGGTAGCATCATATAATCCAAAAACTCAAAAAGCATCCCTATTATCAATTCCAAGAGATACATATACAGGAAATTATCCATCAAGAGCAACAGCATATGAAAAAATAAATGCATTATATGGAAGAAAAAATAGACCAGATGAAACATTAGAAGCGGTTAATGATATAACAGGTCTAAATATAGAATATTATGTAGTTATAAGAACAGAAGCATTAATAGAGTTAGTTGATGCAATAGGTGGAGTTACATTCTATGTTCCTAGAGATATGAATTATGATGACCCTACACAAGATTTGCACATACATTTAGAAGAAGGGGAACAATTAATTGATGGAGAAAAAGCAGAACAACTACTAAGATACAGACATGACAATCCAGACAAATATGGTAATATGGAAACATATTCAGATGAATATGGAAATAATGATACAGGAAGAATGAGAACACAAAGAGAATTTATAATTGCAACAATACAACAAACAGCAAAACCTGAAAACATATTTAAGATAGGACAAATATTAGAAGTAGCAGAAAGAAATGTGCAGACAAATATTGACTTTAATGTAGCAAAAGATTATATACCATATGTAGTAGAATTTGATACAGCGAACATTTTAACAGGTACACTACCAGGAGAAAATACAAATGAAAATAGTAGCGGTACATGGGTATTTATCTATGATGAAGAAGAAACAGAAAAATTAATACAAGAAATGTTTTATGATAGAGACTTAGAACAAGAAACTACAGAAACAGAAGGGAATACAACCAATACTACAAACAATACTAATTTAAGCAACAGTACAAATACAACAAGTAATACTACATCAACAAACAAAGTAAGTAAATCAGACATTAAGCTAGAAGTAATAAATGGAACAGGGGAAAGTAGTGTATTACAAAATGTTGTAGATGAATTAGAAGGTTCAGGATATAATGTATCAAGAACAGGAACAACAAACACAACAGCTAAAACAATTATAATTAACAAAAAAAATACAAGTGACACACTTTTAGATAATATACAACTAATGTTAGGAGTTGGAACAATACAAAATAGCCAATCAACTTCTAGTAAAGTAGATGTTACAATTATATTAGGAAAAGATTATCAATAATTTTGTTTTTTACATTATAGGAAATGCAATTTTCTATAATGTAAAAAATAGACGTTGAAATCTTTGGTTTCAACGTCTAATATAAATTATAAAATTTAAATCATAAATAAAAAATTATTATATCAAAATCATTTATTATCTTAATTCATATTTTAAGAAAAAATTAACTATTTTAATAAATTACACAACAATCATTAAATATAGTTAAATCTAACGTTTTTTAGTCCTAATCTTTAAAAGACAAATAATAACTAATATCAATAAAAATCCAGCTAAAAAGTAAAAAGAGTAATCCCAAATATTAAATTTCTCAACGTTATGAGATGCAATTAAATTCACATTATATCTCACACCATCAACATCATATTCAGCTGACCCAATAATTGTACCTTCTGTAATTGGAGCAGTTAAATTTTGATATAAAGTAATACTAGGCTCTAAATTATCAAGAGAAACATCATTACTTACAATTGCGTTAATATCGTTTTCGGCAATCAAATCCAAGTTTTCAGTCTCTTTAGTAGCATTATCAATTGTAACATTATATATAGAATTTCCTTCTGAAACGATAGGTTTTAAACTATAGTTATTATAACCATACTCATAAAGTTCTTTAGTTTCAGAAAATCTTAAAGAAGAATTATTAACTGTTTGACTTCCTCCTAGAATAACACAAATTAATTCAATATCATTTTTATAAGCAGATGTCACTAAACATTCACCAGCAGGAGTGGTAAAGCCAGTTTTTCCAGCTGTTAAATATTGATAATAGTTTTTACTATTTGGAATAATTAAATCATTTGTAGAGTCATATTTCCTAACTCCAGATTTATTAGTCGCTGGGATTGCAACAGAAGCATTACCAGCTATTCTTCTAAAATCATTATTTTGGACACAGTATTTCATAATAATAGCTAAATCATATGCAGTAGTATAATGATTTTCATCATGCAAACCATATGCATTAGTAAAATGAGTATTTTCTAATCCTAAATCATGAACTTTAGTATTCATCATAGATACAAAACTTTCTATAGAGCCACCTACATGTTCAGCCAATACATTTGCAGCATCATTTGCAGAGTGGACTAATAAAAGTTGTAGTAACTGTTCAACAGTAAGAACTTCTCCAAACTGTAAATTAGCAGAAGAATACCCTTCAGGAATATCCAAAATAGCAGTATCACTTACAGTTACTTCATCATCTAAATTACAATTTTCTAAAGTCAATATAGCAGTTAAGATTTTAGTAGTACTTGCTGGATACATTTTCTGATCTGCATTTTTACTATATAAAATTTTATTAGTATTACTATCTATTAAAATTGCAGCTTCAGAAACTAAATTAGGTTCATCAGATGCTGCAAAAGTAAAATTATAATTTAATAAAAGTAAAATTAGTACAATTATTGCTATAAATATTTTTTTACATTTCATATCTCATAAGTCTCCTAAAAAATTATTAACAATATATTATATTATTTTTTGAAAAATTTCAATAAATTTTCAAAGAAGTTTTTAAACATAAGAAGAATGTTACTATAATTATATTTTAGAAAGGAATGGAATTAAAGATGAATAATTTAAGTAAAACACAAAAAATAATTTTTACAGTAATAGCAATTATAATAATATTAGGTATTTGCTATTATATATATTTCAAAGATGGAGAAGATTTAAATATTCTAGAAGATAATTCTTTAGAAATCGAAAATGTAGAAGAATCAACAGAAGAGGAAGAAGAAGAGGAGTATAGCGATACTAGAATAATTGTATATATAACAGGTGCAATAAATAAAGAAGGAATATATGAATTACCAGTAAACAGCAGGATTGCAGATTTAATAGAAAAAGCAGAAGGTACAAAAGAAGAAGCATATATAGAAAAATTAAATTTGGCATATAAATTAGAGGATGGCATGAAAGTACATATACCAACAAAACAAGAATATGAAGAACAGCAAAAACTGCAACAAGAAGCAAATTTAAAAGAAGATGTAACAAATGAATATATAACAACAGATAGTGGAACTAGCTCAATAGAAAGCAATACACAAAATGCTAATAGTGAAAATAGCAGTAATTCAAAGATAAATATAAACAAAGCAACTCAAACAGAATTAGATAGCCTACCAGGTATAGGGCCATCTACGGCAATGAAAATAATTGAGTATAGAGAAGAAAAAGGTGATTTCAAAACTATAGAAGAAATAAAAGAAGTTAGTGGAATAGGTGACGCTAAATATGAAAAAATAAAAGATAAAATAGAAGTATAGATTTTTGCTGTAGATATTGACAATTAAGAAATAATGTTGTAAAATGTTAGCGTAAACTAACAAAAGGAGAAAAGTAATGAAATTAACCAATTCTCAAGAAGAATATTTAAAAACAATATTTATACTAGAAAAAAATAATAAAAAAGTAAGAGTAACAGACATAGCAACAAAACTACATATTACAAAACCTAGTGTAAATAAAGCTATAAATATATTAAAAGACATGGAATTAATAAACTACAAAATTTATGGAGACATAAAACTAACACAACAAGGAGAAGAA
>CAMMNR010000016.1 GCA_946498265.1 uncultured Clostridium sp.
CTTTTTTTGTTTCTCCTGTTTTTGCAGCCATTGCTGCGATTAATTCAGCTTTGTTCATTTAACTTACCTCCTATAAGATTTAATGTTATGTACCTTATTACTCAACACAAGCAATAAATGTACTTCTACTTACTTTTATTCGCCAAAAAAACTTAAATTCCTTCTTTTTTTCCTAAAAAATTAATATATTTTTAGTTTTTGTAGGACTTTCAGAATTTTATTTCCACCTGGCATCATACTTATTTCTTCTTTTGAAAATACTTTTAGTACAATAATTGCTAATCCATAAATTATTACTGCTGAAAGTATTGCTATTATTGTAGCCGCTTTTTCAAAAATTATTCCTGAAATTGATGAAAATATGAAATATGAGCAAATTCCCATTATCGCTGTTGCAATTACAGGTTTTATTACAAATTTTGAAAATGTTAGATCAAGTTTTATATTTTTTCTCAATGCGGTAATTGCTATTGAGAAAGCTACTACATGGCATGCTACTGATGCTATTGCAGCTCCATTTACTCCTATTTCTGGTATTGGCACTAATATTAAGTTTAGTATTAACTTTACAATTACTCCGGCATCCCAGAGATAGTGCTGGAATTCCTAATTTGCCATATCCTTGCAGTGCTCCATTTATCGTTTGATCTAATATTGTGAATATTATTGTTAATGAACTTATTTGTAATATTACTTCTCCTGAGCTTGCATTTGGAAATAATAAATTCAATATAGGTCCTGCAAATATACACATTCCTACTGTACATGGCAACCCAATTAACATTGATGTTAATAATGAAAATGATGTCTTTTGAGTTATTGTTTTTTTGTCTTTTCTTGCTTTAGCTGCTGATATTGCTGGAACCAGTGCTGTAGCAAATGCTACATTTATTGATAGAGGTAAGCTTGTAAGTGTATCTACTTTTCCTCCTAATATACCATATTGCGCAATTGCCATATCTTCAGGCATAAATTCTTTTAAACTTCTTACAACTGTAAAAGAATCTATATTTTTATTTATTGATGACATTATTGCTGTTAATGCTATTGGTATTGATACTAATAAAATCTTTTTTATTATGTTTCTTACTCTTTCATATTTATAATTTACTGTAGATTTTATTTCTCTTGCAATTTCTTTTCTTCTTGTTTGATAAAATAAATATAAATATCCAAATCCTGCAAATGTTGCTAGTGTTGTTGCTAGTGTTGCTCCTCCTGCCATCCATTCTGTTGAAGCATTTGATATTATTGCTACTATTTCTACTAATATTATAGTTAATGCTGTTTTAAATATTTGTTCAATAGTTTGAGATCTTGCTGTTGCTTTTATATTTTGTCTTGCATTAAAATATCCTCTCATTACTGAAGATATTGCAACAAAGAATATAGCTGGTGATAATGCTACTAATGTCATTTCTGCTTCTGGAATTTGTAACCAATATGTTGCTATAGTGTGTGCTCCTAAAAATAACATTAAACTTCCTACTAAACCGATCATTGCAAATGTTGCAAATGCTATTTTAAAAATTCTGTATGCTCCTTTATGGTCTCCCATTGCTATTCTTTCTGATACTAGTTTTGAGATTGCATTTGGTACTCCTATTGATGATATTGTAAGTAACATTGCATATATTTGGTATCCTGCTGCTACAATTCCGTTTCCTTTATCTCCAAATCCTTCTCTATTTGTTAAATATAAGCTATACACTAGTCCTAGTAATTTTATCATTACTTGTGAAAATATAAGTGTTATTACACCTTGCATAAAAGTTTCTTTTTTAGGATTTTTTCGTTTCATTGCTACTTTTGTCATTACATCACTCCTTTATCGTTAATATCAAAAGAGCTAGATTTTGTTATTGTTGGAATTCTTATTACAACTTCTGTTCCTTGTCCTACGACACTTTTAATATCTATACTTCCACCATTTTTGTCTAATATTTCTTTTGCTATAGAAAGTCCTAGTCCTGTTCCTCCCATTTCTCTCGTACGAGCTTTATCTACTCTATAAAATCTTTCAAATATTCTTGATAGGTCTTCTTCTGGTATTCCTATACCATTGTCAAATACTTTTATATATGCATCATTATATACAAATCCAACATATATTTTTATCTCTCCTCCATCTTTAGTATATTTGATACTATTTGTTAATATGTTTAAAACTACTCTTTCTATATCATATTTATCTGCATAAACTGGTGGTACATCTGCTGTTACAAAACAATTTACTTTGTGATATTTTTTCTTTATTTCTATTGCTAATTTGTCTTGACATCTTTTTACTAGTTCTCCTAAATCAAATGACTCTCTTTGTATTTTCTTTTTATTACTATCATATCTAGATAAAGTTAGCAAGTCTGTAACCAATTTTGCCATTCTTCTTGCTTCTGTCGCTATTACATTTAAAAATTTAATTTGTGTTTCTTTATCATATTCTCCTTCTAATAAAGTATCTGCATACCCCATTATTGAAGTTATTGGTGTTTTTAATTCATGTGATACATCTGCTACAAACTCTTTTTGCATATTATCTAGTTTTACATGTTCTGTAATATCTTGTATAACTGCAATCACACCATCTGGTCTATCTGACTCGTTTTTAAATGGTGCAAAAAATATATTCAAATATTTATCATCTAATTTTACTCTTTCTTCTGTAGATGTCCAATTTTCTAGATAAATTATTTTTTCCATATTTATATCTAAATTAAATTTTTTAAATATATCATCAAATGTGTTATCTTCTGGTCTTATGCTTAATGACTTTTTAGCTGCTGGATTAATTAATAATATTTCTCCATCTAAATTAAAAGCTATTATTCCATCTGTCATGTGTAATAATATTGTTTCTATTTGATTTTTTTGTGTTGAAACTTCACTTAGTTTTTCTTTTAATTCAGTTGTCATCATTCCAAATACATTTTCTAATTCGCCTACATCATTATTTTTCTTACTCTTTACCTTCTTTTTATCTTCATCAGTTACCTTTTCTGCACTTTTTATTAATTTATTAATTGGATATATAACGAATTTTGACAAAAATCCGGCTATTAATAAACCTACTATTGCCAATAATACTCCTATTATTATTAAAATTATAATAGTATTTATTTTTAAATTTTGTAGTATTTGTATTTCTTGTTCTATATTCTCAAAATCATTATTCATTATCTGTTGTTCTAATCCATGTATTGATGTAATAAAAAATACTCCTAATCCTACAATTATTATTATTCCTATTAGAAAAAATATTGTTATTATTTTAAATTGTATATTTCTAAACATTTTTCTCCTCTCGTTTTTTATTGTGCCAAAGGGGACGGGCTATTTTGGCACAAGTTTTATTTGTTTTCATGTTAATTTTGAATTCACAAATTAATTTGTGCCAAAATAGCCCGTCCCCTTTGGCACAAGTTTTTCTATTTCTCTGTAAATTTTATTTTCAACATCTGATACAGATGCTTTTAATGCATTTTTTCCCATTTCTCCTAATTCTTTTTTATCTAATATTATATTATTAATTTCATTATTTAGGATACTTCCTGTTAATTCATTATTTAATATAATTCTTGCTGCCTTTAAATTTTCTAAAACCTTTGCATTATATAATTGATGGTTATTGCTTACATTTGGTAAAGGTATCAATATTGATGGCTTCCCTAAGTTTGATATTTCAGTTATTGTCATTGCTCCACTTCTTGCAACTATTAAATCTACAACATTCATTATTTCTTCCATGTTATATATGTATGGCACAATTTTGATATTTTCTATATAATTAATATTTATTCCACTATTGTCTAATTCTTCTTTGATTATATCATACTGTTTTGGACCTGTTGCCCAAATTATTTGATATTCTTTATTTAACTTATTTTTTATTATATCTACAATTGTTTCATTTATTTTTTGTGCCCCTTGGCTTCCTCCAAATACTAATACTATTGGTCTTAACATATTTAAATTAAATTGTTCTAATATTTTCTTTTTTTCTTCTATTGTATAGTCTATTTTTTTTATTTTTACAGGTGTTCCTGTAAATACGACATTTTTTGCATGCTTTATTCTTGGAATTGCATCTTTAAATGATACTAATATTGTATCAGCTTTTTTTGATAAGAATTTGATTGCCTTTCCTGGAAATGCATTGCTTTCATGTAATAGTGTTGGTATCTTATATTTTTTTGCAGCTGTTATAACAGCACCACAAATATATCCTCCAGTTCCTATTACTATGTCTGGTTTAAATTCTTTTACAATTTTTCTTGCTTCTCCAAACCCTTTTAGTGTTTTTATATTATTTTTTAAAGTTTGAACTGATATTTTTTTACTTAACCCATATGCATTTATTGTTTTTAATTCATAACCCGCTCTTGGGACTAAGTCATTTTCTAGTCCTCTTGTTGTTCCTATAAATATTATTTTTGAGTCTTTTTGTTTTTCTTTTATTTTATTCGCTATTGCTAATCCAGGATTTATATGTCCTGCTGTTCCTGCTGCTGCAATAATTACTCTCATTTTTCCTCCTTGTAAAGAAAGGGCAATTTTATCATTTTGCCCTTTGTTTCTATTTTTTCGCACTTGCTCTCGAAATATTCAGCAATACTCCCATTTCGCACAGTAATATAAACAAAGCTGTTCCTCCATAGCTAAAGAATGGTAATGGCATTCCAGTTGCTGGCATTGATGATGTTACAACTGCTACATTTATTATTACTTGTATACCTACTAATGCTGTTATCCCTATTGCTAATAAACTTCCAAACATATCTGGTGCTTTCATGGCTATTAATATACCTCTCCATATAAATATTGCAAATAGTATTAATACAATTGCACACCCTATAAATCCTAATTCTTCTCCTAATATTGAGAATATGAAGTCATTATGTGGTTCTGGTATGTATAAGAATTTTTGTTTACTTTCACCTAGCCCTACTCCAAATAGTCCTCCTGATCCTATTGCATATAAACTTTGTATTACTTGCCATCCATCTCCTGTTGCATCTTTCCATGGGTCTAAAAATGTTATAACCCTTTGTAGACGATATGGTGAGAATGCTACTAATGCAACTATTGCTGGTACTCCAACCGCTAATCCTGTTGCTAGAAAATGCCAGAATTTGCATCCTGCTATTATCATCATTATACTGCATATTCCTATTATTACTATTGATGCACTAAAGTGTGGTTCTAATAGTAATAATCCTATTATTGGAGCTAACATAAGTATATGCTTTATAAATCCTTTTCCATATTTGTTTAGTTCATCTCTATTTTTAACTAAAATTCCTGCATAAAATATAATCATTAACATTTTTACTAATTCTGATGGTTGAAGTGATAATGTTTCTGTAACATATATCCATCTTTTTGCTCCATTTACAGTCCTTCCTGCAACTAAAACCAATGCTAATAATATTAATGCAATCCACCAAGCATGTTTATAAAATTTTTGATAAAATCTATAATCAATTTTTGATATAATCATCATTGCAATTATTCCTAATATTGCAAATATTAGCTGTCTTGAAAAATATGAATAACTATTTCCACTTTCTGATAATGCTGATGGCGAACTTGCTGATAATAACATTATTAGTCCAATTGAAAGTAAAAGAAAAATAGTTATTATTAATGTAAAATCTATTGGATTATTTAGAAAACTTGAAAAGCTTTTTTCCTTTTTCTTTTTTGCCATCTAAATTCTTCCCTTCTAAAATCTATATTATCTTTAGTCCTATAATACATAATATTAAAGTAATTAAACTAAATACTATTACTACTTTATTTTCTTTCCATCCTGATAGTTCAAAATGATGGTGTAATGGTGCCATTTTGAAAATTCTTTTTCCTGTTTTTTTGTAATAAGCTACTTGTATTATTACTGATAACGTTTCTAATACTGGAATTAGTGCTATTATAATTAATAATATTGGCATCTTTAAATATAGTGCTATTGCTGAAATAACACCACCTAGAAGTAATGAGCCTGTATCTCCCATAAATACTTTGGCTGGATGTAAATTAAACATTAAAAATCCTAATATAGCACCTATAACACAACTTGCAAATACTGATACTTCTTGTACTGCAAAAAGCATTCCTATTACTGCTAAACATGTTATTATAATTGCACTTACACTTGATGATAATCCATCTATTCCATCTGTTAAATTTATTGCATTTGTTGTTGCTAATATTACTATAATTGCGAATGGTATATATATATATATTGGTAAATCTATATATGTTTTTATTATTGGTATATATGTCTGTGTATCAAAATGTAATATTTGTAATAAATAAACCACATATGCTACTGATATTACTAGTAAACCTATCATTTTGTAACTTGGCTTTAGACCTTTTGTATTTTTTAATACTAATTTTTTGAAATCATCTATAAAACCTATCGTTCCAAAGCCAATTGATATTAATAACATTGGCAATAATTTATTTGCAACTTCATTTTGCCCTGTTGCTGTTAAATAAATATATGCACCTGTAATTACTAATATCATTGTTATTATTATGATTATTCCTCCCATTGTTGGGGTTCCTTGTTTTTTTAAATGTGATTTAGGTCCATCATCCCTTTCTATTTGCCCTACTTTTAATTTTTTTAATATTGGTATAATTATTATTCCTAAAATTATTGATGTTATAAATGATGCTATTAATATTGTTGTTTCTGTCTTCAATATTACCAAACCTTTCTTTTAATATATATTCACATATATATTATTTATTATTTTTTCTTTATGTATTTTACTTTTTCTTTTTTTCATCTTCTAGTTGGTCTATAATTTCTCTAACTATAATTCTTTCGTCAAAAGGATGTTTTACTCCATTTATTTCTTGATATGGCTCGTGTCCTTTTCCTGCTAATACTACTATATCTCTTTTTGTTGCCATTTTGATTGCTTCTTTTATAGCTTCTGTTCTGTCAACTATTACTTTGTAATTTCCTTTTGTCTTTTTTATTCCTTCTTCTATTTGGTCAACTATTTTTTGTGGATCTTCTGTTCTTGGATTATCTGATGTAATGAATGTATAGTCTGCTATTCTTCCTGAAATTTCACCCATTATTGGTCTCTTTCCTGAGTCTCTATCTCCTCCACATCCAAATACTGATATTACTTTTCCTCTTGTATAACTTTTTACAGCTTGTAAAATATTTTCTAGACTTTCTGGAGAATGAGCATAGTCAATCATTATTGGTATTTCTCTTTTGTTATCTACTAATTCAGATCTTCCAGGTACTCTAACTTGTGCTAATGCTTCTTTTACAACTTCTGGTGAAACACCAAATTTTTGTGCAACACAAATAGCAGCTAGTGAATTATATACACTAAATCTTCCTGGTATTCCTGTTTTTACTCTTTCATTTCTATCTGTTATTTTTACTTTAAAATCAACATATGAATTTGTTATTGTAATATCTTTTGCTAATACATTTGCATAATTATCAATTCCATATGTAACTATATTACTATCTGGAAATAGACCTGGTATTTTTGCTCCATGTAAATCATCTGTATTTACAATTCCATTTTTACACATCTTAAATAATTTTAATTTTGACTCAAAATAGTCTTTCATATCTGGATGCTCGTTTGGACTTATATGGTCTTCTGAAAAATTAGTAAATACTACATAATCAAATTCACATCCTGTAACTCTATGCAATTTTAAACTTTGTGATGAAACTTCCATTACAACAACTTCTACACCTTCGTCTACCATTTTTGCAAATATTTGTTGTAATTCTATGCTTTCTGGTGTTGTTCTGTCACTATCTTGTATTTTTTTACCATTTATATATATTGCTATTGTTCCTATTAATCCAACTTTTTTTCCTGCTCTTTCTAATATCTCTTTTATCATAAATGTTGTTGTTGTTTTTCCTTTTGTTCCTGTTACTCCAATTAATTTAAATTTTTTTGATGGATTTCCATAAAAATTAGCTGAAGTAATTGCTAATGCCTCTCTTGTATCTTTTGCCATAACTATTGTTATATTATCTATATTTTTTATCTCTTTTAAGTCACAACCTTCTTCTACTAATATAGCTTTTGCTCCATTTTCTATTGCATCATTAATAAATTTGTGTCCGTCCACTGAAAATCCTTTTATTGCTACAAATAAATATCCTTCTTTTATATTCTTAGAATTTCTGTCTAGACCTGTTATTTCTACATCTAAATCTCCTTTTACTTTTAATCCTTCTAATCCTACTAACATATTTTTTAAATTCATATTTTTTCAATCCCTTCGATTTTTAATAAGCCATTAAAATAAAATCTTATTTTAATTTTTTACATTATATAACTAATTGTCAAATTTGTATAGACTTTTTTGCTTTTTTTTATCATAAAAATAACCTCTACTATATAATATTTAGGTGTTCTCTTTTTTATGAGTATGAAAAGGGGACGTTCCTTTAATCCCTAAAATTCGGGACATTGGGGACGGACCTTTGGGAATTTACCATTTTGGGGACGCGTCCATAGGGAATTCGGGGACGGGCTAGATGGGGAATTTGGGGACGGGGCTTAAAATCCCTATAGTTATGAGACAAAAATAAAATATATTTAATTTTCTAACTATAGGGATTTTAATCCCCGTCCCCAAATTCCCCATCTAGCCCGTCCCCGAATTCCCTATGGACGCGTCCCCAAAATGGTAAATTCCCAAAGGTCCGTCCCCAATGTCCCGAATTTTAGGGATTAAAGAAACGTCCCTCACAATATTTACAACGGTATATTTGTTTTTCTTTATCAGTTAAGATAAATACTTGATCTAATTCTTTTTCAACAGATGTAATACATCTTGGATTTTGACATTTTACTATATTTACAATTCTTTCTGGTTTTGTTACATGGAACTTTTTTACTAATTTATCATCTTTTACAATATTAATTGTTATGTTTGGGTCAATATATCCTAATATATCTAAATCTATATCTATACTTTTATCTATTTTTATAATATCTTTTCTACCCATTTTTTTACTTTTTGCATTTGTTATTATTGCTACTGAACATTCTAATTCTTGCAAATTTAATGTTTCATATATTTCCATTCCTTTTTTTGCTTGTATATGATCTATTACTATACCATTTTTTATACTATCGATATTCATTTATTTTACCTCCAACATTTTTAATATTAATGCCATTCTTATATATTTTCCATATTCTACTTGTCTAAAATATGCTGCTCTAGGATCGTCATCTACATCTACAGATATTTCATTTACTCTTGGTAATGGATGCATTATACATAAGTCTTTTTTTGCCTTTTCTAATTTTTCTTTATTTAATATATAATAATCTTTTAATCTGATGTAATCCTCTTCATTGAAAAATCTTTCTTTTTGAACTCTTGTCATGTATAAAATATCTAATTTGTCCATATATTCTTCTATATCTTTAGTTTCTATAAATTCTATATTATTTTTTTCTAATACGTCTTCTTTTAAATATTCTGGTATTTTTAATTCATCAGGTGAGATTAATACAAATTTTATATTTTTATATCTACTCATTGCTGTTATAAGTGAGTGTACAGTTCTTCCAAATTTTAAGTCTCCACAAAGTCCTATTGTTAGGTCTTCTAATCTTCCTTTTTCACATTTTATTGTTAATAAATCTGTTAGTGTTTGTGTTGGATGGTTATGTCCTCCGTCTCCTGCATTAATTATCGGTACTATTGATTTTTCTGCTGCTACTAATGGTGCACCTTCTTTTGGATGTCTCATTGCAATTATATCTACATAGCATCCTACTGTTCTTATTGTATCAGCTACACTTTCTCCTTTTGATGTTGAACTTGAACTTGCTGATGAAAATCCTAATACATTTCCTCCTAAATCCATCATTGCTGCTTCAAAACTTAGTCTTGTTCTTGTACTTGGTTCAAAAAATAAAGTAGCTAATTTCTTACCATCACATTTATGAGAATATTTCTCTTTGTTTTGGATGATGTCTTTAGCTACTTTAATTAGTTCTTCAATTTCTTCTACATTTAAATCTTTAATATCAATTAGATTTTTCATTTTCTCCCTCCTATTTCTTCTTCTTTGATATTTTTATCAAAGATTTAACTTATTGTCAATAGGAAGATTTTTCTTTTCTTATAGTTTATTTAGATGAATTGAAATATTTAATATATCTTAGTTTTTACTATCAATTTTTTTATAAAAAATTGTAAATGTATGCTTTTATTTTTGATTTTCATTTTTAAATAAACTTTTTTCAATAATATCTAATCTTTTTTTACACATATTTATTTCTTTCTTTATTATTAAATCAATTTCCTTTGTATATTCTTTTTCTCTCATTTCTAATAAATCTTTCAAATTTTGTACTGTATCATCTATATTTTTAAAACTTAAAGTTGTTGTCATGCTATTTTTTCTTCCACTTATATAATTATGAACTACAAAATCAGCTATTTTGAAGCTTTTTGATTTCATTATTCCATTATATACAAATAATACATCTTCATAAAATCTATTTTCAGGAAATTTAATGATATTTTCTTTTAAGAATTCTCTTCTCCAACATTTGCTCCATGGATTTGGATATTTATCTATAGCTACTTTATATGTTTTTGTGCATGTTTCTTCACTAGGAATTACTAATTCTTTTCTATCTCCTTCTATTTGAAATCCTAAATATATAACATCTGTTTTTTCTTTTCCAATTACCTTATCCAATTTGTATAAAACTTCATTATTTGATAAATAATCATCGCCATCTAAAAAAACTATATATTCTCCTGTTGCTATTTCTAATCCTGTATTTCTAGCTCCTCCTGCTTTTTTATTTTTCTCATGTTTTTCAAATATTATATTTTTATATTTCATACATAATTCTAATATTTTTTCTCGTGTTTTATCTTTTGAACAATCATCAACTACAATAATTTCTATATCCTTAAAAGTCTGATTTTCTACACTTTCTATGGCTCTTTGTATATAATCTTCTATATTATATGCTATAATTATTATACTAAATCTATTTTTCTTTACTTGCTGGTCCATCTTTTATTTCAAACTCCCTTCTATTTATTATTGAATCAAATAATTTTAATAAATTTTCTGTTGCTATTTTTGCTGTCCATCTTTCTGTAATATATTTATAAGCATTTTTTCCTAGCTTTTTTCTTAATTCTTTATTTTCTATTAGTATTTTTACTTTATTTTCTAAATCTTTGTAATTATTATATGTAAAACCATTTTCTCCATCTTTTATCAAAAAGGGAACTGAACCCATTTTTTTATTTGCTACTATAGCACAAGTAGCGTTCATAGATTCGTTAACAACAGCTCCCCACCCTTCTCTACTATCACTTGTACCTATAAAAATATCTGCTTCTTCCATATAATTTTTTACTTCATTACTAGGAACTTGTCCTACTATTTCTATTACATCGTTTAAATTTATTTTTTTTACTTTATCTCTTGTCTTTTTTTCTAGCGTTCCTGTTCCTAGCATTTTTATTTTAAAATTATAGTTTTGTCTCTTTAGATTTCTAGCTAATTTTAATACTACCTCTGGATGTTTCCAATTTATAAATCTGGCTACCCAAATTATTTCAATTCTATCTTTTTCTTCTTTACTTTCTATTAGCTCTTCTATATTATAATGGTTTGTTTGTAAAAAATATCCCCATTTGTATATTTTATCTTTATATAATCCCAAAAAATTGAAATCCTTTGCTCCATATCCATTGGCACATAATAAATACAAGTTTTTATTTTTTCTATACTTTATATGCCTATTATAAAATAATTTTAGTTTTTCTTTATCTAAAATTGTTTTTAAAAATCCATCTGGGAATATAAAAACTCTTGCTCTATATCTAAAAGTTAATTTATCTTGTTTTAGTCTTTCTTCAATGAGTTCATCAGTCGTTGAACCTATTATAACTACATCACTTTCTGTAGCTAATTTTTTGGCTTTATTGTACATATTTTCATTTTCATATGCTCTTATTACAAAATCATATTTTTGATCTAAATCTTCCCACCCCATTTCTACTCTCCATTTAAATATTTTTACTGTTGATACAAACTTAAAATCATCGCCTAACCTTTTTTGCATTTCCAAACAAAAAGGTAACTGGTGGTTGGTTAAAAAATTCGAATAAAATGTTACCTTCATATTTTCCCCTTCTTTTTATATAATTTTACATAATTGTCAACTTTTCGACAATTATGTATATAATTATATCATAAATTTAAATTTTTTCAAATTTATTTTTAAAAAATTAAGGCTATTTTTTTATATTATTTATTTCTTAATATTCTATATAAACTTTATTTCCTTTGTTTACTACAATTCCTGCTTGTGGCGTTTGATTTTTTATTATAGTATTTTCTTTATCAAGATTTTCAGTTTCATTTTGTATTATTAGTTCTAATCCATTTTCTTTTATTATTTTTTCAGATTCTTCTATGGTTTTCCCAATTATGTCTGGTGTTTGTACTTGTTCTACTTGCTCTACTTCATCTTGATTTCCTTGACTTACTTCCAAATAAGGAAGAATTTCACTAAATATTTGCCCTCCTACAGGTGCTGCAACGCCACCTCCTTGATGTCCTCCTTCTCCTGTTGGATTATACAAAGTTACCAAAACAACCACTTGTGGATCATCAATTGGTGCTACACCGCAAAAAGATGTAACATATTTATTAGTATTTACCCCATCTTCTGATGTTCCTGTTTTTCCTCCTATTCTATATCCTGCAACTTTTGCATTTTTTCCAGTTCCTTCAGATACAACACTTTCCATCATACTTAATACTTTTTCTGAAGTTTCTTTTGAAATAACTGTGCCATTTGTTTTTACAGGTATTTCTTCTACTTCTTTAGTTTCACTATTTATTATTTGTTTCACTACTCTTGGAGTTACACTTGTTCCCCCATTTGCTATTGCTGATACTGCTGTTACAAGTTGTATTGGTGTTATTTCAAATCTTTGGCCAAAACTTATTGTTGCTAGTTCTACTGGTCCGGCTTTTTCTTTTGCTAAAAATATACTTCCCGCTTCTCCTGGTAAGTCTATACATGTTTTTTCTAGTAATTTGAATTTTTCTAAATATTCATAATATTTTGTTACTCCTAATTGTTGACCTAATCCTATAAATACTGGATTGCAAGAATTCATTAATCCTTGTCTTAAACTTTCTGATCCATGAGGTCTATAATATCTCCAACATTTTATTCTTACTCCTGCAACTTCTATTCCTCCTGTACATGAAAATTGTCCTTCTTTGTCAATATCTGTTACTAATCCTTCTTCTATAGCTGCTGATGCTGTTATTAATTTAAAAACTGAACCTGGTTCATATGTATCTGCTATTGCTTTATTTCTCCAAACTGCTTGTAAATTTTTTGTTTTTTCATCTTGTTGCATAGAATCCCAAATTCCTTTTAATTCATCTGTATATGCTTCATATGGTTCATTTAGATTATATGATGGATATGTTGCCATTGCCAAAATATCCCCATTTTTGGGATTCATTATAACTATATTTCCACCATCTGTACACTCATTGTCAATACATGCTTCTTTTAAGTATTTTTCTGCTATTGATTGTATTGTTAAATCTATTGTAAGTACTAAGTCATTTCCATCTACAGCTGGTACATAATTTTCTCCTTCGTGGCCTATTTCTCCTCCTTTTGCATCAATATGTCTTTGTATTGCTCCTTTTTCTCCTTTTAATTCGTCATCATATTTTGCTTCTATTCCATCTAATCCTTGATTATCACTTCCGCAAAATCCTATTATTTGTGATGCCAACGTGTTATATGGATAATATCTTTTTGTATCTTCATCAATATTGATTCCTGTTGTTATATTGTTTTGTTCCATCCATACTCTTAGTTCATCTGTTTTTTCTTTATCTACTTTTTTTACTATTGTTTCTATAGAACTTCTTTTTTTGACCTTTTTTAATACCGTTTCATAATCTAATTCAAAAATATTAGCTAGAGTTTGCGCTACTTTTTCTTTATTCTCTTCTGATATATTTCCTGGATTTACTGTTACTGTTTCTACTGTACTACTTACTGCTAATGCGTTTTTACCTGTTGTATCATATATTGTCCCTCTTTTTGGATTTATACTTCTATCTAATGTTTGTTGCTGATAAGCTAATGTTGATAGCTCTCCTCCCTGAATAAATTGAATATATCCAATTCTTCCCATTAAACATATTATTATTAAAAATGCTATAAACAGTGTATTTCTCATCTTCTTTTTATTTGAAAGTTTCATTTCTATCATAAAAAAACACCTCTAATAATTTTATTAGAAGTGTTTTAATTTATTCATTTTCCTGTTATCTTTTCCCAAATTTGTTCAAACCAATTTTTATCTTCTTCAACTACTACCTCTTCTGAAGCTGGTTCTATATAGTCTTTTTTAGGTAAATTTACATATACTGTTTGTTTACTTGTTAGCTTTTGCATTCCTAATTGTTCTTTTGCTAATTTTTCTATATTGTTATAATTTAGCCCATTTTCAATATTTACTTTTAGTTGTTCATTCTCTTTTTCTATTGATGAAAGTTCTGTTTTTAATTGTTGCACATTATTAAATTTTTCGTTTATTTGAGAGTTTCTATAACTTATGGCTAATAGAGTTAAAAATATCGCTGCAACTACTAAAGTAAGTTTTCTACGTTTTTCTTTTTGTGCTTTTGATAGTTTTACTTCTTCTCTTGGTAAATCTTCAACTACTCTTAGTTTTGGTTTACGTTTTTTTGTTTTTCTAGAAGTTTTATAGTCTGGTTCTAATTTTCTTGGACTTGTAGTATATTCATATCCTGTTCTTGCCATAAGTTATTCACCTCCCTCATTTGTATATTATTGTTTTTCAAATATTCTTAATTTTGCACTTTTTGATCTCGAGTTCTCTTTTTGTTCTTGTTCATCTGCTATTATTGGTTTTTTTGTTATTATTTTTCCTAATGATTTTGCTCCACATATACAATATGGTAAATCACTAGGACATGTACATTTTCCTTGTGCTTCTATATATGCTTTTTTTACTGCTCTATCTTCTAAAGAATGAAATGTTATTATACATAACCTTCCATTTGGATTTAATAAATCAATACACATTTTTACTGTGTTGTATAATGGTTTTATTTCATTATTTACTTCTATTCTAATTGCTTGAAATGTCCTTTTTGCTGGATGTCCATCTTTTTGTTTTGATTTTGGTATTGAATTTTCTATTATTTCTACTAATTCTTTTGTTGTTTCTATCTCTTTTTGTTTTCTATATTCACAGATATTTTTTGCAATTTTTCTTGAAAATCTTTCTTCCCCATACTCATAGATTAGATTTGCTAGTTTTTCTTCTTCATATGTGTTTACTACTGTTTTTGCATCTAATGATTGTGTTTTGTCCATCCTCATATCTAATGTATTTTCTCCTAAGTAACTAAATCCTCTGTTTTTTTCATCTAATTGATAAGAGGAAACTCCTAAATCTAACAATATTCCATCTACTTTTTCAATTTCTAATTGTTCTAAAATATCTTTTAAATTATCATGATTGTCATGCACATATATTACATTGTTGTATTCTTTTAAATTTTCTTTTGCTGCTTTTAGAGCTTCTTCATCTCTATCTATTCCTATTAATTTTCCATCTTTATTTAGTTGTTTTAAAATTTCTTGACTATGTCCAGCTCCTCCTAATGTACCATCTACATAAATTCCATCTTTTTTTATATTTAGTCCATTGATACATTCTTTTAGTAGAACTGGTTTATGTTTAAATTCCACTTTTACACCTCTTACTAGATTTATTAACATTAAACAGCTGGTAATTTTTTATCACCAGCTGCATTTATCTATTATGTATTTTTTTCTTTTGGTTTTTTTATTATTATCTCTAGTAAAGTTTTATAACTTTTTATCTTTTGCATAATTTACATTTGTAATCTCTTTATCTTTTGTATGAATTTAAAGTTACATTTTTATCTTTTGTAACTTAATATCTCTTTTGTATTTTTATCTTTTGTATTAATCTTAAATCTCTTATCTTTTGTATTATTTTCTTTTGTACTTTATATATTTATCTTTTGTGCAGTTTTCCTTTGTTTTTTTATTTATCTTTTGTATAATTATCTTTTGTATTTTTTCTTTGGTTATTATATAAACTTTTTCAAGTTATATACCAAGCATTGTCATATTTTCTGCTATTTCATCTGCTGATATATTTTCATCACATTTTTCCCATGTTTCTTTATTCCATATTTCTAGTCTTGTCCCTACTCCGATTATTACTGCTTCTTTTTCTAAATTTGCTGCTGTTCTTAAATTGTTTGGAATTAAAAATCTTCCTTGTTTGTCTATTTCACATTCTGTAGCTCCTGATAAGAAAAATCTTACAAAGTTTCTAGCATTTCTATCTGATAGAGGTAAAGCTTTTAATTTTGTTTCAAAATTTAACCACTCATTTTGTGAAAACGCAAATAAACATCCATCTAAACCTTTTGTTACGATGAATTTTTCTCCCATATCTTGTCTTAACTTTGCTGGCATTATTAATCTTCCTTTTGCATCTAAAGAATGTTCGTATTCACCAATTAGCAATTAAATTTCACCTCTATTCTTTCTTCCACTTTTTCACCACTTTGTACCACTTCTCTCCACTTCATTTAAATTTTAATATAACTTTTTAAATTTTGCAATAGTTTTTACTAATTTTTTTAATTTTTTTGAATTTTTTTATTTTTCGTTTTTCTTGTACATATATTTAGTATTAGTTTAGATTATTTTTGCTATTATTAGTTCATTTTATTTTTCTCCCTTACTTGCTATACTTTCATTAAGTTATAAATTGGGAGGAATATATGAATAATAACGAAGATTTTCAACTAAAAAGTATTGGTAGAAGAATTAAATTAGCAAGAAACAACTTAGATTTAACACAAGAACAATTGGCTGAAAAAGCTGGTCTTTCTCCTAGATTTATTAGCCAATTAGAACGTGGTGTTGCTTTTGGAAGTGCAAATACTATTATAAGTATTTGTAAAACTTTAAAAATTGATCCTAATTTTTTATTCGGTGATTTAGTAAAAAATAGTTCACCCACTTTAGTTGATATGATAGATATAAAATTTTTAGAAAATTATTTAAAACTAGATTCCTATAATAAAAGTGCAATTAACAGCTTCACTACTGAATTATTAAAATTGCAGACAAATAGTTTTAAATCAAAAAAAGATGCATAAATAATAAAATAGAACAATAACGGGCTTTTTATATTTTCTCTTTTTATAAGCTTTTAAAGCCCTCGTTATTGTTCATTCTAAATTTTGCAAAATGAAATTTATGTGCGTCTGTTAATAACTCCTATTTCTAATAGAAAATAATATTGATAAATACAATATGTTTCTTTCTTTTAATTTATTGTTGTAGATGTTGGACCAGTTCCAACTACATCTTCTTGTAATGCTCTCCATGTATTACATCCTACTATTCCGTCAACCGATAATCCTTTATTTCTTTGATATGATCTAACTGCTTCTAATGTTGCAGAACCAAATATTCCGTCTAGTCCATTTGTTCTATATCCTAATGTGTTTAAGTCATCTTGTGCTATTAATACATAATTGCTTAAGCTTCCTCTTCTTAATGTTGGAAATCCCCCTGTACTACATGCAGGCGTTCCAAATCTTTTGTCAAAATGTACCCATGTAGGTGTTAATGAAATTGGTTCAACATAACTCCATACTCCAGAATTATTGGCACTGTTCCAAAGTCTAGTTCTTTGTGTTTGCGTCAATCTCTGCCCAACATCAAATGCTACACCGGCGTAGTGTTGTGATTATGCTCACACAGTTGAACCATTTATATTAATTTTTCTATATCTATTTTTAATTCAAATTTTGCAGATTTATCATGATATATGTAAATTTTATCAATTAGCATATTCAGTATCACTTTATCTGGTACTTCCGCTTCTATAATTTGATTAAAATAATCTATTGTTTGTTTCAATTTTTCTTGCTTTATTTCTAAATCTTCATTTTGCAACTCTTGTAATTTCTTT
>CAMMNR010000017.1 GCA_946498265.1 uncultured Clostridium sp.
TATGTCGCAATAGATTATTTGATATATGTGATAAACATGGACTTATATATGATAGAAATAGAAATAGAAAACCTAAAAAAGCTTCTGAGTATGTAGAAAGACCTATTTATGAAGAAGTAATGACTCATAAAGAAAATTACAAGATATTAGGAGAATTTACAGAATCTTTTGGTATATTCTTTAGAAAAGGTTTAGCAAATCCAGAAAGCAGTTATTTTATGAACCATATAGAATTTAGACCAAAATATAAAGAAGTAATAGATATTATTCATAAAGCAGGTGGAAAAGCATTTTTAGCACATCCATTTGAGTATAAATTTGAAGATACCATTGGATTTATTAATGATTTAAGAAAAGAAGCAGAATTAGATGGAATAGAGTGTTTTCATCCATCATCAGCAGATGATAATAAAAAAGACATTTTAGTAGAATATGCTAGAAATAATAATTTATATATTAGTGGAGGAAGCGATTACCATGGAAATCCAAAACCAGATATAGAAATAGGTATTGGAAGAGGAAATCTGAATATCTCTAAAGAAATAATAGAAGAATGGATAAATCAATAAAAAACAAGAAAATAGTATTTAAATAAAATATGTAGTTTGGAGGAATTCTATGATGAGAATTATTTTGGCTTCACAAGGTTTTACTACTGATGAAATAGAAAAAGAAATTTCGAAGATTGTTGGTAAATCTGCAAATGAAATAGATATAGCAATAATAAATGAAGCTATATATGGTATTTCAGGGGACAAAAGCAAAAGATGGTTAATTAATGAGCTGTCTAATATTGAAAAACATATTGGAGGAAGAATAGATTTTGTTAATTTTAGAGTATATTCAAAAAGAGAAATAGAAAGCAGACTTTTAAACGCTGATTTAATCTATTTAGTTGGTGGTAAGCAATTTGAATATTCAAAATTATTTAATGAAACTGATACTGTTGAATTGATAAAAAATGTATCAAAACAAAAAGTAATAATGGGTACTTCAGCAGGAGCAATTGTATTGGGAACTCAAATACAAAGTAAAGAGTTTTGGAATAATAGGTATAACATAGATTTTGAAGATATTAAATATTCCGAATTGAATTTAGTACCTTTTAATATAATTCCTCATTATTTGAGAGATGATCATAAGCAATGGACAAGAGATTTTCTAAATGAAACTTTAGCAAATAATCCTTTTCCTGTCTATGCTATTAAGGATACACAAGCTATTGCTTATATTGATGGAAAAATAGAATATATTGGTGGAAAACCTGATATTTTTGGAAAAATAGTTTAAAAAAGAAAGTAGGTAAATAATGGTTATAGAAAAGAAAGATAATAATTCCATGATTATTAAATATCAAAATACAGATAATGTAGTAGAAGATATATGTTCTATTATTGAGTCAGCACGAAATTATGCCTATCAATCTGTAAATATTGCATTAGTAGAAAGAAACTGGTTTATTGGCTACAGAATTGCCGAAGAAGAATTAAAAGGCGAAAATAGAGCAGACTATGGTACAGAGATATTAAAAAAATTGTCTAAAGAATTAAAGAAAGAATATGGAAAAGGTTTTGAATTAAGAAATTTATACTATTTTTTACAATTTTACAAAACATTTCCAAACATTTTGCATTCAGTGAATGCAAAATCTAATATCTTGTCTTGGACTCATTATAAAACTTTATTACAAGTAGAAGATGTAAAAGCAAGAGAATGGTATGCAGAAGAAACAGCAAAACAAACTTGGAGTGTAAGAACTTTACAAAGAAATATATCTTCGCAATATTATTATAGACTATTAAAATCACAAGTTAAAGAACCAGTAATTAAAGAAATGAAAGAAAAAAATAAAGAACATTATTTAATGGACAAGCTAGAATTTATCAAAAATCCATTGATAGCAGAATTCTTAGGTTTTTCATTAGAAGATACTTATACAGAAACTGAACTAGAAACAAGCATTATAAATAATTTACAAAAATTTTTAATGGAACTTCGGAAAAGGCTATGCTTTTGTTGAAAGGCAACAACATATTCGCACAGAAAAAGGCGACTACTTTATCGATTTGGTATTTTATAACTATATTTTAAAATGTTTTGTGTTAATAGATTTAAAGACTAATCAAGTAACGCACCAAGACATAGGACAAATGGATATGTATGTAAGAATGTATGATGAATTAAAGAAAGCTAAAGATGATAATCCAACAATTGGAATTTTACTTTGTACTGATACAGATGCTGATGTAGCGAGATATTCTGTATTGAATGGAAATGAACAACTATTCGCAACAAAATACAAAACATATTTACCAACAGAAGAAGAACTTAGAGCTGAAATAGAAAGTCAAAAAGCGATTTTTGAAATACAACAACAAGAAAAAAACGATAATATTTAATACAATTTATCTCAATAGGAGAAATATATATGGAAGAATTAAGATATAGCGGAAACTGGGAAATATTAGGAAAAGAATATTTTGGAAATTTAATTATTAATGATAAAAAAGGAATTATTAGATTAATATTACATAATAGAGACAATCTAAATAGCTTATTTAGCAATAAGGATATACCTTCAAAAATAAACTTTATAAAAGGAAATTTAATTCCTTATGGAGTTATGAGCTTATTAAATGCTACTGTAATAAGTCGAAATACTAATATTTCATATAGTACAAAAACGATTGAATTAAACATTGAATATTGTATTAATTGCGATTTTAAAGACTATAACAATGTAAAATTTTCTAAAATGGTATTTCATTTATCTAATACATTAGCATGGTCTGGATTAAATGGTATTAGTACAGACTATCAAAAACACGGGTCATTCATTCTTAAACATAAATTTAAAAAGGCAATTACTTATAGCATAGATAATAATACTACAATTAGCTTTGTACCATATTTTCATGAAAACACAAATATTTATGCTCATGAGGAGATAATAATAAAACAATTTGTAAAGATACAAATTACTTCTCGAACAAATCAAGATTTATATTTTTATATAGAAATTTTGAACAAGATAAAAACTTTAATTGAAATGTCTATAGCAAAAAATGTAGATATTAGAGAGATTATAGGGTATAAAAGAGATTATTATAGAGTGTTTGCTAATAGAAGAATGTACAATGAAATAAAAATTTATTCAAAAGATTCCTATAAAGAAACTTATGAAGAGCCAAGAATAAATGATATGTTGTTTGATTTACCTAGTACGATAAATAATAAAGTTCCATTATTTCAAAATTGGTTTTTAAAATATGAACTATTAAAACCAATTTTGAACTTATATAATTCTTCTATAATATATGAAAAGATGCCAGTTGAAACGATTTTCCTAAATATAGTTCAAGCATTAGAAACTTATCATTCAAGATTTATATGTAACAAAAAAGAAGATTATAAAAGAAGAGTACAAGATGACATACTAAAAGATGTGCCAGAAGAATTTAAAAAATCTCATTATGAATACTTATTTGATAAAACACAACAAGATAAAAACACGAATTATATTATTTTAAAAAGTAGACTTAATGATTTAATGCTTGCTAATTTTGATATTATTTTCTTTAATATGTCTAATAAAGCTTTTCCTTATGATTTTGTAGAAAAAGTAGTTGATACGAGACATTATTTTACCCATTATTCAAAGTCGAAAGAAAATAAAATATTCAAAGGAAAAGAATTGCTTTTTGCTATAGAGATATTACGAATTGTTTTATCATATTATTTGCTTAAAGAAATAGGTTTTGAAAAAGAATTTGTTGAGAAAAAAATTAGAGAAATGCAGACAACATTGTCCTATGCATGGGATCTATATAAATTAGAAGATAACTAAAATAGCAGAGTTTTTTCTCTGCTATTTGCAAATTAACAATATATTAATTCTTTAAATATAACTTCTTCAACTGAATGTTTATAATTATTCATAAGTCCAGTCCATTTTAATGGATTAGTATCCTTTAAATTTTCATCAATAGGATTTTTTTCTAACATTTGATTCATAAGTATTTCAAATTTTCTTTTAGCTTGTTTATCAGTTTCTACAATATGCTTTCTTAAAGTACAATTCATAAACATTATTGTATATTCAGCCTTTTTATGATTTTTTAAATATTCTAACCTTAAATGACCATACTTTCCAATAATATAATCTTCCTCATAATTTTCTTTCTTTAAATATAAGTTAGGAACAAAATAATCTCCTTCTTTGTGATAAGTTATTTCTATCATAGTTAAAACCTCCATAAATTGATTTTTATTACAAATTTGACTAAACAATTTATATCTTTTAGTGGCTATCTAACACAATAAAATTTGGGAGGAAATCTATAAAACAATTTTGTCCTTATTAGACTTCTCCCAATGAGACATTATTTATATCTATAAAACACAGAATTTGGATTAATTTCAGTCAAAAATTTACCACCATAAATGGAGTTTTCAGCATTTTCTAAAGGGATATCCAAAAAAATGCTAGACTTAAACTCTTCATCTAAATTATTTTTTATATAAATATCAAAAGACAAATTGCAAGAAATTGAATCTAGTGGCACATTGCATCTTTTTAATAAAGAACCATCATAAGTAATAGGAGACGAAACATCTGTAATAGTATAATCTGTTTTTATATTACTATTTATATAGCTTAAAGTGATTGGGTTTGCTAAATTATTATATAATACTGGAGTATCAAGACTAGTTTCATCTTCAGAGGAAATAGAGAATTCCAATTTGTCACTAATAGGTTCACTATCTAAATAATCACTTTTAGCAAAACTATTTATACTTTTAAAATACAAATTTGCTTCACCTAAAGAAGGTTTGGTGTTAAAATTAATATTTTCTATCCAAACTTGTTTAAGAGAATTTTCCAAATCTACATCATCTTTATCAGGAGATATAAATATGGCAATATCAGTATATTGAAAAAGATTTTCAATTGTAAAATTAGTAGATGAAGCAGATTTATTTTTTACATTACAACTACTAAACAAAGTAATCTTATTAATTTTAAAAACAGGTTCATCATTTTTATAAGCAAAATCTAAAAAGTAGTTTTCAAAATTCTCTTTTTGAACAATTTTATGAATTGTAAATATAGAAAGCAAAAGTGCTATTAAAATTAATATAACAAAAGTTATAATTATAGAAATCTTTTTTTTATTTTTCATAGTTGTATTCAAACTATATTTTAATATATAATTTGATCTCCTTTCTCATCTGTATATGTATTTATCAAAACTATTTTAGTATAAAAAATCTATAAAATCAATAATTTTAAATGCATTTGTTAAAAAATTGTCAAATATAAATATTATTGGAATCTAATAAAATCTTGCAAAATATTTATGAAATATATTTATTAAAAGTTATAAACAATAGCGAAAATATAAAATATTAGTAACTATAATTAAAAAATGTAATAAGTTAAATAATAAAATAAAATTTCCAAAATTTTAAATTGACAAAAAAAGACTAAAAAGGTAAAATTACATTAGGTGATAATATGAAATCTAAAGAAAAGTCAAAAAAATACTTAAGATTAAACATAAAAAACATAATATTATTTATAACCTTTTGTATTATTATATTATACATGTACATATTTTATAACATATATTTTGAAAGAAACAAAGTTTATGCAAAAGAAACAAGTGCTGAAACAGAAAATAATGTAATAATAAGTAGTGCAGAACAAATAAATTTAGAAGAAATAATAAGTAATAATTTCAATGAAAATAAAAAAGAAGAATACTTTGTAGAAGAAGCGGAACTTGAATACATAACAAAATATAATACAAATCCCGAACTTCCAAAAGGAATGATTCAAGTAGTACAAGAAGGAAGAGAGGGAACGCAAGAAATTACTAAAAAAAGAATTTATGAAAATGGACAAGTAGTTTCAGAAGAACAAGTATCAGCAAAAGTTACAAAAGCAGCGATTAATAAAATAGTAGAAATAGGTGGAGGATCATATAAATCAAATTACAAAGTAGCAGTAGGAGATACAGTATATGTTACATCTGATAGATTATCTGTTTATGTGGAACCAAACGATAATTCTGAAAAAATTGCAACACTAGAAAAAGGAAATGAATTAAAAGTAACAGAAATACAAAATGAATGGTATAAAATAACTAGTGCATATACAATAGGATATGTAAAATCAGAAAGTACAACATATATAAATCCAAATTCTAAATTTGAAGAAGAAAATACAATAAATAATAATACAAGTGAAGGAACAGCAAATTCTAAAACAAAAACACCATTAAGTTTTGATATGGCTCTTAATAAACCAAGTGGACTAACATTAGAAGAATTTAAGAAAGTATTAACAGACAGTAAAGATAAAAACAAAATATTTCAAAATAATGCAGAATATTTTTACTATATAGAAAAACAATATAATATTAATGGCGTATTTGTTGCAGCAGTAGGGATTCATGAAAGCTCATGGGGGACTTCAAAATTAGCAACAGAAAAAAATAATTTATTTGGGTATGGTGCTTATGATTCAAATCCATACAATGGAGCATATAATTTTTCAAATTATTCTGAAAGTATAGACTTAATAGCTAGAGTATTTGTTAAATATTATTTAAACCCAAAAGGAACCTCTATATATGATAATGAAAAAGCACAAGGTACATATTATAATGGAGCAACTTTAAGTGGAGTTAACACTAAGTATGCTACTGATAAAAACTGGGCTAATGGGGTTTATAATCATATGAAATATTTGTATAATAAATTGTAAAAAATTCTTGCTATTTTTTACAATTTATTGTATGATATATAAGTATAAGAAAATCAATATAAATTTTGTCATAATTAGAAACAGGAAAGGGGCAAAAAAATGAAAAAAGTAGTATCAATTATTACGATACTAGTAATAATATGTGGAGTATTTTTATTTACAAATAATGTATATGCAGAAGAAAAAGCAATAGATGAACAAACAGAAAGTAAATTAATTGAGATAAAAGAAGATGCGACAAATTCAATAGAAGATTATAAAGCCAAATATGGCTCAGATGTCTATGGAGTAGTGGCATATATATTGAATATAGTTAGAATTTACAGTATTCCATTTTGTTTTTTAGGGATTGCAATAGCGGCAATTCATAGATATATGTTAGGTGTAAGAAAATTAGATACTCAAGAAAAGGGTATGGCACTAATGGTAACATTTATAACATTATTGATTATATGCCAAATATTACCACTTGCATTTGCGGTGTTTGTAAAATTTGGAAGGGGGTAACAAATGAAAGTTTTATTTGCTGTAAGTAATGAAGAAATTTCAGAATCCATAGTAAAAAGATATCAAAAGGAATATAAACAAATCATTTCTTATAAGAATGTTTATTACTTTAATGCAATATTGAAAGAAATACAAAAAGATAAAACATATGATAGAATAGTAATAAGTGAAGATTTAGAAACTTTTACACATACACAATATGACCAAATAGATAAATTTATATTTGACAAATTAGACAGTATAAGTGATGAAGCATCTAATATAAGAGGAAATGATATTCCGATAATATTAATTTGTTCAGATAGAAGGACAAAATCAGAGCAAATACTAGTAAAATTATTTGGAATAGGAATATATAATGCAATAATAGGAAATGACAGAAGTATAGAAGAAGTCTGTAAATTAATAAATAGACCACGTGTGAAGAAAGAAGCAAAAATATATTATAAAATAGATTCAGAAGATGTTAACTATCAACCGGAAAATGAAAATGATGTTAGCGAAATGGAAATTCAAAACATAGTTGCATATTATAAAAAATTAGGTAAAAATGAAGATAAATATGTAGAGAGTTTTGAGAAAAATATAGCTGAACAATATAATGACACACAATTAAGAATAATTAGTAAATTCTTACCTTTAAATGTAAGAGCAGTTTTAGAAGAAAGATCACCTAAGTACCAACAAATAATGTCTTTTAACAATAGTGTATCAAACTCATTAAGATATAAGAAAAAAGAAGAAAAAGGTACAAGTGAAACTTTATTGAAGATGAAAAATAAACCAAGTGTTATGTCTAAACCAGTTGTAATACCATCTTCAGTTAATCTAAATAGTACAAAAAAATTAGCAAAAGTTAAAAAACCAAGACAAATAGAAAGGGAAAATGTAGTAGAAGTAAATAAACAAAATATACATTCAGCTCAAAATGAAGAAACAGTAAGACAAAATGTACAAGTAACTCCGAATACAGAGACAAATGTATCAGAACCACCAAAAAGAAAAAGAGGAAGACCAAGAAAAAATCCAGAAGTAACAGAACAAGAAGAACAACCAGTAAAAAGAGGAAGAGGAAGACCAAGAAAAAATCCGGAAATAGTAGAACAACAAAAAGTATCAGATAATATACAAGATGATGAGATGATACTACCAGGAATGGAAGAATTTCAAGAAAATACAGTATTGCCAGGAATCGAAACAGAAGAAAGTAATGTATTACCAGGATTAGATAGAAACACTGTTTTACCAGGAATAGAAGATGAAGAAGATAGTGTACTACCAGGAGTAAGTGAACAAAATAGTAATAATATTGCTCAAGCATATGAATCAGATGAGGCAATATTACCAGGATTTGAAGAAGAGGAAACAACTGTAGTACCACAAAGAGATAGAAATCAAGATTTGATTTATGAAAGAACAAATAGAAATCAAGATGTTAATTACGGAAGTATAAATAAAAATAATAATTATGCAAACTCAGATAATTATGACTATGTAAATAAATATAGAATAAATAATTATCAACAAAACCAAAATGACAATTATAATAATGAAACAATTTCTTCAGAACATAGCGAAGAATATATAGATTTAAGTGGATTAATGACATCTGATAAAAAAGTAGTGGCATTTATAGGAACTAGCAAAAATGGTACATCATTTATAGTTAACAATATAGCTAAACTAATGTCATCTAAAGGTGTAAATACAGCAATATTAGATATGACTAAAAATAGAAATTCATATTATATATATACTAAAAACGAAGATGAACTAAGAAGTATTGCAGTTAATAGTATTAAAAATTTGGAAAGTGGAATAGCACAAGGAATACAAGCAGATAATAATCTTACAGTATATACTTCATTACCAGATGAACAAGAGAATATAGAAAATTCAGGAAAAACATTAGAAACTTTATTAAAAAATCATTCTTTGATATTAATAGATACAGATTTTGATACTCCTTTAAATTACTTTAAGTATGTACAAGAAATATATTTAGTTCAAACATTAGATATTTTAACAATACAGCCATTAACAGCTTTTTTAAGAGAATTAAAAGCAAAAAATATACTAGAAGAAAGTAAGTTGAGAATAATACTTAATAAAGCAGTTAAATTAAGAGGAATAAATGAAAAAACAATAATTGGAGGTATGGCATATTATAATGATCCATCAATGTCATATATGATAGAATTATTTGACAAAAATATGATAAAATATATTTCAATACCATTTGATGAAGAAGTATACATCAAGTATTTAGAAGGAATTGTGAATTGTGATATAAATTTAAAAGGATATTCAAAAAGTTTTATGCAAATATTAACTAGTTTAGGAAATATGGTATACCCAGTAGTAGCAGGTGCAAAGAGTGCATATAGACCACCAAACTTAGATAATAATGGATTTACACCATCAATAAATAATACATTAGATCAAATGAAAAAAAGATATTAAGCCTAAAGGGGGGCAAATAAGTGATAGTAGCAATAGTAGTAATATTAGTTTTTATAGTTATAGGACTAATAATATACAATATAACAATACATAAAAAAATACAGAAATTTAAAAATATAAATCAAAAAATAACAAATTTATATGTTGTTCAAGATTTTCTAAATGCAATAGGAGAAACATCATCAGTTGATGAAAAGATAAAAAAGATTAACAACATATTAATAGAAAAATATGAAATAAAATATTCTACAATAGTTGTATTTGATGGTGCTGAATATCAAATAAAAGCATCAAATGTAGATCCAAAGCATTGGCCAACATTAAAAGCGTTACAAGATGTTGAAATGTTTAAAGATAGTATAGAAACTGCAACCCCTAAATATGTTACAGTAAATAATGATAGTGAAAGATTACCATATCAAAAAATGGAATTTGGTAGAGCAAAATCAGCAATATTCTTTCCATTATATATAGACAATGTATATATAGGATATTGGATAATAGAAAGTGGTATACCACATGATTTTGATAATGTAGATACAACAGTGTTAGAAGTAATAAAAGAAAATATAGTATCTGTTTTAAAAACAGTTGTACATCAAAAAACATTAGAAACAATAGTTAGAAAAGACTTATTTACAGGTTTATATTCTGAAGAATATTTGTATGGAGAAGGAAAAAAAGTAATAGACCAATATACAATATCAACTATGTGTATGTTTAAAATTACAAATATACAAGAAATAAATAATAAATATTCAAGAGAATTAGGAAACAAGGTAATAACAGAAGTAAGTGAAGTGGTTAAAGAAAGTATATCTGAAGATTATATTTTTGTTAGATATATGGGACCTAAATTTGTAATTGCATTATCTGGTGTGGATACAAATTCAGTAGGAAGTTTTTTAAATGATTTAAAAGAAAAAATAGAAAATATGGAAATAAGTTTAACAGAAGAAGAGGTAGCAAGATTTAGTCTAGATGTTAAATTTAAAAATGTAAATGTGGCATCTCAGGTAGCAAGACCAGTGCTAAATTTTGCAATATCTTCATATTACAAAGGAACAGGGTTAGAAGAAGTCTTAAAGAAACTGGAAGAATACTTAGACCATGCTCCAGAAGATGAAAGCGATATAACTAATATATAAAGGAGGTAGCAATATGGGATTTGACAAAACAATGTATTTTAAAGTAGAAAGAGAAGAAAATGCTAAATGCCAAGAAGTATTAAAGGAAGTTTATGAAGCTTTAGTGGAAAAAGGATATAATCCAATAAATCAAATTGTTGGATATATATTATCAGGTGACCCAACATATATTACGAGTCATAAAGATGCTAGAAACAAAATAAGAACAATTGAGAGAGACGAATTATTAGAAAAAATGGTTAAAAATTATATAGGATTAGATAAAGAACAATGAGAATTTTAGGAATTGATTATGGAGAAACGAGAGTTGGAATTGCAATTACAGATAGTCTAAACATAACAGTACAAGGATTGGGAACAATACAAAGAAACAACTCAGATAAAGTAATATTAAGAAAATTAGATGAAATATTGGAAGAATATGAGGTAGATACAATAGTTGTAGGAATGCCATTAAATATGGATGGGAGTATTTCAGAAAGAGCAAAAATAACTCAAGAATTTGTCCATAAATTGAAATGCAAATATAATAAAATAAAAATCGAAACAATAGATGAAAGACTAACAACAGTTGCAGCACATAGAACAATGAACTTTTTAGATGTTAATAAGCATAAAAAGAAAAATATAGTAGATACTATATCTGCAGAATATATTTTAGAAACATATTTAAATAAAATTAAAAACATTTAATATACAATATTGACATATTAAATGATAATATATTAAAATAATAAAAATAAAAGAAAGGAGAATAAAGATGGACGAAAATTATGAAGGAGAGGACTTAGACAATATAGTAATTTTAAATGACGAAGATGGAAATGAAGTAAAATTTGAATTTTTAGATTTAGTAGAATTAGATGATGAAGAATATGTAGTATTATTACCAGTAACAGAAGAAGGAGAAGAAGAAGAAGGAGAAGTAGTAATACTAAAAGTAGAAGACTCAGACGATGAAGATTCAGACGAAGAATCATATGTAAGTATTGAAGATGAAGAAGTACTAAGTAAAGTATTTGAAATATTTAAAGAAAAATTTAAAGATGACTTTGATTTTGTAGATTAAGAAACTATTAAAGATGAGTTATTATATTTAAGAAATTTGGATGTTAGTAAAATTTAAGAATTTGACGTCCGTGTAATTTTTATAAAATTCCCATTTTATTCTTCTAACATTAGAATATAAAATGGGTTTTTAACATTTAGGAAATTACATCCTATTACTTGAAAATACTATAATATAAATAAAATTATAGTTATATATTGTAAAAAAACAAATGAAAGGGTGAAACAAATGAGAAATTTATCAACATATTTATTAGTAATATTTATGGTAATGTTTTGGATTTTTAGAATAATGGTAACATTCATGTATGAACTAGGGTCAGATTTTGCTGGAATAATTCCATTAAATAAAACATTAGAAATTATACTATTATTTGTAGTATTGTTATGTATTATACTAATAGTAAAAAGAAAAATGATAGGAGCATTAATTTATTTGCTTTCATATGGTCTATATTTTGGAACAGATTTAACAACCAAAATATCAATGATATTTGAAGATATGACACAAGAAATAACTATGGGAACATCATTAAGTATGATTGTATCACTAATAGGTGTTGTATTACCATTAGCAGTGTTAATAGATTTATTATTAGATAAGCAAAGAAAAGCTAATCCAAAAGACAAAAAAACAGATTGGTTTTATAAAAACGAAGCTTTTGATAGAAAATTAGATGATAGAGCTGATAAGAATAATTATAGAACGATGTAAATAATAAGTTGTTGCAAAGTTTGAAAAATAATTACAAATTTGTGCCTTAAGAAAGAGATGGGATTAAAGATGAATAATGAACAATGTGCAAATAAAACAAATATAAATTGGTATCCAGGTCACATGGCGAAAACAAGAAAACAAATACAAGAAGACTTAAAACTAGTAGACATTGTAGTAGAATTATTAGATGCAAGAATACCAAGGGCTAGTCAAAATCCAGATATAGCAAACATAACAAAAGGAAAGAAAAAATTAGTAGTATTAAATAAATGTGATTTAGCAGATGAAAAAGAAAATAAAGAATGGATAAAATTTTTTGAAAACAAAGGTATTCCAGCAGTCCTTACAGACTCTAATTCTGGAAAAGGAATAGAAGAATGCATAAGAAAAATTGAAAAATTAATGCAAGAGGAAAAAGAGAATCAAATACAAAAAGGTAGAATAGGAAGAAAAATCAGAGTTATGATTTTAGGAATACCAAATGTAGGAAAATCATCATTTATAAATAGAATATCAAAAAGAACAACAGCAGGAGTAGGAAACAAGCCAGGAGTTACAAAACAAAAACAGTGGATACGAATAAATGACAAAGTAGAATTATTAGATACACCTGGGGTATTATGGCCAAAATTTGAAAGTGAAGAAGTAGCATTAAATTTAGCATTTACAGGTTCAATAAAAGAAGAAGTTATAGAAAGAGTAGAAATAGCTTATCAATTGACTAAATTTTTATTATACAATTATAGAAAAATGCTTTGTGATAGGTATAAACTAGATAATGAATGGGTAGAAAAGATATTAAATCAAGACCAAGAAGAAAATAGTAATATATATGAAATAATGCTAGAAATAGGAAGAAAAAGAGGATGCATTGTATCTGGTGGCAATATAGATGAAGAAAAAACTTCAAAAATAATTCTAGACGAATTTAAAAACGGTAAATTAGGAAAAATAACAATCGAGAAACCATAAAATGTGCCAAAGGGGACGGGCTATTTTGGCACAACTTATATAATATATTTTAATTTTATAAAATGCTAAATAAATAAAGTGTGCCAAAATAGCCCGTCCCCTTTGGCAAAAATAGGGAAAAAAGCCCCGTCCCTAAAATCCCTAAACCATCCTTTTTGGCACAATAATAAGAAAGAAGGTGAAACTAAATGGAAAACTTATTTGAAATAAACAGGACAGATGAAGAAGTAAATTTACTCTCACCATTAACATGGGCATATGTAGGTGATTGTGTATATGAATTATATATAAGAACAAAACTAGTAAATGAAACAAAAATGAAACCACATCAATTACATATAGAAGCAATCAAACATGTTAAAGCAAAAAGTCAAGCAGAGTTATTACAAAAAATTGAAGATGAATTAACAGACGAAGAAAAAAATATAGTTAGAAGAACAAGAAATACACAAAATCATCATTTGCCAAAAAACTCTAATGTTCAAGAATATATGTATGCAACAGCTTTTGAGGGATTAATAGGATATTTATATTTAACTAAACAAAATGAAAGAATTAAATATCTGTTAAATTTATAAAAAATTATTAGACACTAGTTGACTAAAACTAGAAAAAGTGATATAAATATAAAGTATTAATTGGCCCGTTGGTCAAGCGGTTAAGACGCCACCCTCTCAAGGTGGAATCATGGGTTCGATTCCCGTACGGGTCACCAAAATAGTTTATTATTAGAAATTATGATATAATCATTAAAGTTAATTAAAAGGGAGTAGCTTTTTATCACTGGTCAACAGTCGCGATACAAAAGTATCTGGCTAGTGAGCTGTAACAGGTAAGCAAGACTTTTAAAAGGATATAAATCCTTTTAGGAGTCTTTTTTATATAATAGGAAACAATATGAAACTTTAAGTTATTCAACTCAAAGTGAAAATACGTATTTTATTTTCAAAAGAAAAATCTATTAGATAAAAAAGTTTCACCAACAAATGTACACGAATTTTGACTTACGTAAAATTTGGCAAACGAACAATGATGCGGGCTTTAAAATGTTATAAGCAGAGAAAATATTTAAGAAAGCCCGCTATTGTTTTTTGTATAAAATTACAATAAAAAACCAAAATAAGAAAGAAGGAGAGGATTAATTTGGAAAACAAAAGCTGGTTTAACAAAAGTGTTGAGGATGTAGAAAAAGAGTTAAGCACAAATGGAGAAAAAGGATTAACATTAGAGGAGGTAAAAAAGAGACAAGAAAAATATGGCTATAATGAACTAAAAGCTGCGAAAAAGAAAACTTTATTACAAAGATTTATAGATCAATTTAAAGATTTTTCAATAATAGTCTTAATTATAGCAGCAATAGTGTCTGGTGCAGTTGGAATAGCAGAAGGAGAAGGAATTACAGATACTATAATAATACTAATAGTAGTTTTATTAAATGCAATAATAGGAGTAACACAAGAATCAAAAGCGGAAAAATCGCTAGAAGCTTTGCAAAAATTAACAGATCATGCTTCAAAAGTTATTAGAAATGGTGAAGTAACAGTAATACCAGCAAAAGAATTAGTACCAGGAGATATTGTAGTACTTGATACAGGTGATTATATACCAGCAGATTTAAGGATAATAGAAGCAATAAATCTAAAATCACAAGAGGCATCATTAACAGGTGAATCAGTCCCAGTAGAAAAAATTACTAGTGCTCTAGAAGAAAAAGAAATAGGAATTGGTGATAGAGTAAATATGCTATTTTCTTCTAGTTTAGTGACATATGGTAGAGGAAAAGGAATAGTAGTTGAAACAGGAATGACAACAGAAGTCGGAAAAATAGCAGGTATGATAAATAGTACAGAAAAGCAAGAAACGCCACTTCAACAAAAATTAAATAAATTGGGAAAAACATTGGGAATAGCAGCTTTAGTTATATGTATATTTATATTCATAGTAGGTTTAATACAAGGAAAAGAACCAATTCATATGTTTATGACAGCTGTAAGTTTAGCTGTTGCAGCTATACCAGAAGGATTAGTTGCTGTGTCTACAATAGTATTAGCAATTGGTGTGCAAAAAATGGTAAAAAGGAATGCTATTGTTAAAAGATTACCAGCAGTAGAAACACTAGGAAGTGCAACAGTAATATGTTCTGATAAAACTGGAACATTAACACAAAATAAGATGACAGTAGAAAAAATATTTATAAATTCAGAAACAAAGGCTCTTGAAGAATATAAAAACAATATAGATGAAGATATCAAAAAATTAGTATATGCTAATATGTTTTGTAATGACACAAAAATTTCAAAAGATGGAACTTTAACAGGAGATCCAACTGAAACAGCATTAGTAGATATGGCATTCAGATTAGATTTTGACCCATCAATATATGATAGAACACCTCGTATAGAAGAGATACCATTTGATTCAGACAGAAAATTAATGACAACAGTAAATGAAATGAATGGAAAATATATAGTATTCACAAAAGGTGGAGTTGACGAATTATTAAATAATTGTAATAGCTATTTATTAAATGGAGAAGTAAAACAAGATTTAAATGAATATATAAAAACAATAAAACAAGAAAATGAAAAGATGGCAAAAGAAGCTTTAAGAGTTCTTGCATGTGCATATAAAGAAATTGATCATAAACCAACAAAAGATGATATAAACAGTTTAGAAAAAGATCTAACATTTGTTGGAATGGTAGGGATGATAGATCCTCCAAGAGAAGAAGCAAAAAAAGCAGTTGAGAAATGTAAGACAGCAGGAATAAAAACAGTAATGATAACAGGAGACCATAAAATTACAGCAACAGCAATAGCTAAAAAATTAGGAATTTTAGAAAATGAAGATGAAGCAATAACAGGGTTAGAATTAGAAAAAATGTCAGACGAAGAATTAGAAAAAAATGTTAGACATTATTCTGTATATGCAAGAGTTTCACCAGAACATAAAGTAAGAATAGTAAAAGCTTGGCAAAAAAATGGTGAAATAGTAGCAATGACAGGAGACGGAGTAAATGATAGTCCAGCACTAAAAACTTCTGACATTGGTTGTGCTATGGGAATAGTTGGAACAGATGTAGCAAAAGAAGCAGCAGATGTAATTCTAACAGATGATAATTTTGCAACTATAGTATCAGCAGTAGAAGAAGGAAGACGTATATATGACAATATTTTAAAAGTAATACAATTTTTATTATCTAGTAATGTTGGAGAAATAGTAGTGTTATTTATAGCAACACTATGTACACCATTATTTGCTAATTGGTTTGGAATAACAGATATTACACATTTAGAGATATTGTTACCAATACACATATTATGGATAAATTTAGTAACAGACTCATTACCAGCATTAGCATTAGCATTTGACCCAGCAAATGCAGATATTATGAATAGAAAACCAACAAAACCAGGAAAAGGTGTATTCACTAAAGGAATGACTTGGAGAGTAATATATCAAGGTGTAATGATTGGATTATTAACTTTAGCAGCATTTATGATAGGATTAGCAACAACTACAGAGCCAATAGATGGATTAACATTAGATGAATCAAAAATAGAAGTAGGTCAAACAATGGCTTTTGTAACGCTTGCCATGTCAGAATTAGTACATGTATCTAATGTTAGAGATAACAAAAAATCTATATTTAAAACAAAAGTATTTAATAATATCAAATTAATATGGGCAGTATTAGGATCAGCAGCATTAATGCTTGTAATATTAGCAATTCCAGCATTAAGAACAATATTTAGTATACCACTATTACCAACAGAAAATATTATAGAACTTGTAATATTAATATTTTCACCATTAGTTATAGTTGAATTATTTAAATTATTCAAAATAAATACAGCAAAAGACGAATAGTAATAGGGGACGTTCCTTCAATCCCTAAAATTCGGGAACAAAGGGACGGACCTTCTTAAATTTTACCATTTTGGGGACGCGTCCAAAAAGGGAATTTTTTATAAAAATTTAGTATTTAGTTTTTAAATATTTTTACATTAATTAAGCAAAGGTATTATATATAAATTTTAATAATTACTCGGTTAACATTACAGAATAAATAAATTCTAAAATTATCAAGCAGGCACCTCTCAAAGCAAGTTTGAGATTCTC
>CAMMNR010000018.1 GCA_946498265.1 uncultured Clostridium sp.
CAGGAGCAAGGAGAGGAGTAATACACACACCACATGGAGATATACAAACACCAGTGTTTATGCCAGTTGGAACACAAGCAACAGTAAAATCTATGACGCCAGAAGAACTAAAAGAAATGGTAGGAGCACAAATAATATTATCAAATACATATCATTTATACTTAAGACCAGGAAATAAAATTGTAAAAGAAGCAGGAGGACTTCACAATTTTATGAAATGGGACAGACCAATACTTACAGATAGTGGAGGTTTTCAAGTATTTAGTTTAGGAGATCTAAGAACAATACATGAAGAAGGTGTAGAATTCAAATCACATTTAGATGGAAGTAAACATTTCTTTTCTCCAGAATCAGTTATGGAGATTGAAGAAGATTTAGGAGCCGATATAATAATGGCTTTTGATGAATGTTGTCCATATCCATCTACATATGAATATACAAAAAATTCTATGGAAAGAACTACAAGATGGGCAAAAAGATGCAAGGAAGCTCATACAACTACAGATAAACAAGCTTTATTTGGAATTATACAAGGTGGATTTTATAAAGATCTAAGAAAACAAAGTGCAGAAGATTTAGTTAAATTAGATTTACCAGGATATGCAATAGGAGGAATAAGTGTAGGAGAACCAAAAGAAGAATTTATTGATATTCTAGGATATACAACACCACTTATGCCAAAAGATAAACCTAGATATTTGATGGGAGTAGGAACACCAGATTATCTAATAGAAGCGGCAATGGCTGGTATAGATATGTGTGATTGTGTATTACCTACAAGAATTGCAAGAAATGGAACAGCAATGACATGGAATGGTAAAGTTGTAGTAAGAAATGCAACATATGAAAGAGATTTTACACCATTAGACCCAGAATGCGATTGTTATACATGTAAAAATTATACAAGAGCATATATAAGGCATTTAATAAAGGCAAATGAGATTTTAGGTGTCAGATTATTGTCGATTCATAACCTAAGGTTCTTGACTAATTTAATGGAAAAGGTTAAAATAGAAATAGAGAGAGATAATTTAGGAACATTCAAAGATGAATTCTACAAGAAATATGGGTATATAAAATAGTAAAGGTGGTATATGTATGAATTTAATTGAAGAAAGTTTCCAAACAAAGGAACAAAAGAAAAAAAGTAGAGCTAAATTAATAGTTTTAATATCAATAGGAGTTACTTTATTAATTATAATAGGAATAAGTATATATTTAGCTTATGTGCAATCAACAATGTTAAGATTAACATTAGACGGAGTATCAAATGAAAAATTAAAAGATTTATTAGTGATAGAAGAAGATGGAACGATATATATGCCAATAAGACAAGTAGCAGAATATTTTGGATATGATAGTTTTGGCGGAGAATATAGTGCTAAATCAGAATCTACAAATAAATGTTATGTGCAATCAGAAAATGAAGTTGCAAATTTTTCTTTAGGTTCTAATAAAATATATAAACTTGATTTATCAAGCGAAGATGAAAATTATGAATACGTATATATAAAACAGCCAATAAAAGCAATTAGTGGTCAATTATATGCAACAGAAGAAGGAATAGAACAAGGATTTAATGTTAGTATTGATTATAATAAAGACACAAATCGAATAACAATATATACATTACCATATTTGATAAATGGATATAGTTCATATGTTTTAGATTATGGATATACACAAATAAGTGAATTATTTGTAAATCAAAAAGCAGTGCTAAATAACATGTTAGTAGTTTTACAAGAGAGTACAGGTGAACAATATGGCGTTATAGATACAGAAGGAAATACTATTTTAGAACCTAAATATGATAATGTTACATATATACCAGAAACAGGAGATTTTTTAGTAGAAAGTAATGGCAAGGTAGGAATAATATCTAAAGATAAAGAAACAAAGGTCCAAATTACATATGACAGCATAGAATTGATGGACAAAGATGCAGGATTATATGTAGCCGAAAAAGACAAAAAGTTTGGAGTAATAGATGTAAGAGGAAATATAAAAATATACATTGAAAATGATGAAATAGGAATAGATTCAACAAAATTTACAGAAAACGATATAAAAAATAAATATTTATTAATGGATAATTTAATACCAGTAAGACAAGGAGAATACTGGGGATTATATAACAAAAATGGTAACAAAGTAGTAGAATTTGAGTATGATAGTTTTGGATATATAGCTTCAAATAATAAAAATGCAACAAATTTATTAGTAATACCAAATTATAATGTTTTAGTCGCATGTAAAGATAATAAATATACATTAATAAATTCAGCAGGTGAAAAATTATTTGAACCAAGAGCAGATGATATTTATATGACAATAAGTGGAGGGGCAACACATTATTATATAGCTGTAAATGACAGAACATGGGATGCAGAAGAATTTTTAGATCAAATAGGTGTAAGACCTATAACAAATACAAATTCAAATACTACAAATGAAAGTGGAGAGAATAATACAAATTCAACAAATGATACAAACTCAAATGAATCAAGTGATGAAACTCAAAATCAAAATGTAGTAGAAGAAGATAACCAAGAAAATAACAACCAAGATAATAATAGTGAAGAAAATTAGATGGAGGGACGTTCCTTTAATCCCTAATTTTAGGGAAAGGGGACGGACCTTTTTTTACCATTTTGGGGACGCGTCCAAAAAGGGAATTTTTATAAGCAATTTGATATTTAGCTTTTATTTTTATGCTAATTAAACAAAAGTATTATATATAAATTTTAATAATTACTCGGTTAACATTACAGAATAAATAAATTCTAAAATTATCAAGCAGGCACCTCTCAAAGCGAGTTTGAGATTCTCCTACTTGATAATTTTAGAATTTATAATATTCTTCCATTCACATTCATAATTATTAAAATTTATATATAATACCTTCGTTTTTTATTATGCTGAAATTTCTTAGAAAATTAAAATATGGTTAGTGTAAATTAAAAATTCCCTTTTTGGACGCGTCCCCAAAATGGTAAATTTTCAAAGGTCCGTCCCCATTATCCCGAAAATTAGGGATTAAAGGAACGTCCCTTTTAAAAAAGTTGACAAAATACAAAAAAATAAGTATTATAATTATATTATAAAGGCAAAAGGAATGGGGGGAAAATATTGAAAGAAACAGTAGATATTTTATTAGCAACATATAATACAAACCCAATATATTTAAAAGAACAAATAGACAGTATATTAAACCAAACATACAAAGAAATAAGATTAATAATAAGTGATGATTATTCAGAAACTTCAAAACAAATAAAAGAAATATTAGAAGAATATCAAAAAAAAGATAATAGAATAAAGATATTTAATCAGGAAAAAAATATAGGATATATAAAAAATTTTGAATTCTTATTACAAAAATCACAATCAAAATATATTATGTTTTCAGACCATGATGACATTTGGTATGAAAACAAGGTAGAAAAAAGTTTAAAAGAATTAAAAGAAAAAAATGTAGATTTAGTATATTGTAATGCAAAGCAAATAAATGAAAATGGACAAGTAATACATGAAAACTATTTCAGATACAAAAATATGCCACTAATAAATAGTAAAAGCCACTTGGCAATATCACGTTGTATAGGAATAGGATGTTCACAAATATTTACAAAAGAAGTTAAAGAAAAAATGCTTCCATTCAAAGAAAATGTTATGGCACATGATTGGTTAGCATCATTTATTGCAAATGAAAATAGAGGCATAACATATATTGAAGAACCATTATTAGAATATAGATTACACAATTCAAATGTATTTGGAGGAAGAAGTTTAGCTCAAAATTTAGCTAAATGGAAAGAAAAGAATGGTAAAAGTTATAATTCGTATTTAAAATATAGAAAAGAAAAAGTTATAGATATGGCATATTTAGATGGTGCTAAGATGTGTGTTTCCTATAGTAAGGATGAAAAAAATAAACAATTTTTAGAAAATTTGATTAAATATTACGAAAAATTAGAACAATGTAAATATATAAATTTTCATTTTATTAAATATTTTAAATTTTTGGCAGGCAAGAATTTATTTAAAAAGATTATAAAGGAATTTGTTATCTTTCATTTTCCTATTATTGGATATATAACTTTTAAAATGTAGAAAATTGTAGTTTTGAATTGACAAAAAGGGCTTTTGAATATAGAATATACCATAGATAAAAATGTGAGTAAAATTAAGAGAGGAAAACAATTTATGGAATTTATAAAGACAGTAATAAAAAACAGAAAATTGGTATGGCAATTAGGAAAAAATGATTTTAAAAATAGATTTGCAAATACAAGTTTAGGAAGCATATGGGGGTTTTTACAACCTTTTGTATTCATGTTTACATATGTTATTGTATTCCAATATATATTAAAAACAGGTAGTAGCGGAAATGACCCATATATAGTATGGTTTTTACCAGGAATGGCTATGTGGCAATGTATAAATGATACAGTTATGAATGCCAGTTTATCAATAAGAACATATAGCTATTTAGTAAAAAAAGTAGTATTTCCTGTGGACGTGATACCAATTATTTCAATAATAGCAAGTAGTTTTGTAGGAATATTCCTATTTGTAATTTCAATTATAGTTGGTTGTGTATATCACTATATACCAAACTTTTTACAAATAATATATATAATAATAGCAGGATATGCATTTTTAATAGCTTTTACAAGATTTACATCCGCGATTGCTACATTAGTTCCAGATTTTGCAAATTTATTAGGAATAATGATGCAATTATTTATGTGGTTTACACCAATTGTATGGAATTTATCAATGCTTTCAAATCATCCAACAATATTAGCTATAATGAAATGCATGCCATTTACTTATTTGGTATCTGGATTTAGAGATAGTTTTATTGAAGGTAATATTATAACAGAACAAAATGGAATCTTTACTATAGCTTTCTGGATAATTACAATAGTAATGTTTTTATGGGGAAATTATATATTTAAGAAAAACAAAAAAGATTTTGCAGATGTTTTATAGTACAAATATATAAAGAGAGTTAGGTTAAAAAATAATAAAATTTAATTCTTTTCCAACCAATTTGTGTCAAGAAAGGAATGTAATTAAAAATGGAAAAAACAATTGATATCTTAATGGCAACATATAATGGAGAAAAATACTTAGAAGAACAAATAGAAAGTATTCTAAATCAGACATATAAAAACATTCGATTAATTATTTCTGATGATGAATCAAAAGATGGTACAAGAAAAATATTAGAAGAATATGAAAAGAAAGATAATAGAATAAAAGTATTTTACCAAGAAAAGAATCTAGGATATGTGAAAAACTTTGAATTTTTACTAAAACAAGTTGAAAATGATATATTTATGTTGTCAGATCAAGATGATGTATGGTTACCAGAAAAGGTAGAAAAAAGTTATAAAATTTTACAAGAACAAAATGCAGATTTAGCATTTGGTGATTTAGAAGTTGTAGACGAGAACTTAAAAACATTATATCCATCTTTTAATGATTTTATGAAATTAAGCAGAAAAATAAAAAAATATATAAATAGTTATAAAGTAAATTATTTATATTGTTGTGTAACAGGTTGCACAGTAATACTAAGAAAAAAATGGATTTCAAAAATAATACCTATTCCAGAAGATTCTAAGCACTTGATACATGACCATTGGATTGGAATTATAATAGGAGTAAACAATGGAAAAATGGCATATATCCCTGGAAAATATATCAAATATAGGCAACATGGAGACAATCAAGTAGGAACAGAGAAAATTTCACACAAATTTAAAAAGCTAGAACAGGTTAGAGAACTTTTTATAAATGTAAAGCTAGGAGTATTTGGTACTTATGTAAAAAATGAGGATAGATTTCCAGATGAAATAAGAAAGCTAAATAGGGAAGCTTATGAATATTTTAAAATGTTAGAAAAAAAGAAAAACTTTAACTTTAAAAAATGGGGAGTTTTCCATGAACTATATAAAACAGAAACTTTTATGTACTATATAGAAAATTTTTTGATTATGAATATGCCATTTTTGGCAAGAGGATTATTTAATATAAGATATGCTTGTTTAAAAATGATTGGGAAGAGATAAAATTCACAAGGAGGAAGCTATGGACAAACAGCAAAATGCAAGAGTAAAAGATAAAAAACAAGGTGATGTAGTAGTAAAAATAGAAAAACTATGTAAAAATTATAAAATGTTTGATAGAAAAACAGACAGACTAATAGAAGCAGTGATTCCAGGAATAGAAAGGCATAAAGTTTTTAAAGCTTTAGATGGATTGGATTTAGAAATAAAAAAAGGCGAAGTTCTAGGAATATTAGGTAAAAACGGAGCAGGAAAGTCAACATTATTAAAAATGATTACAGGAGTTGTTACACCAACAAGTGGAAAAATTGATATAAACGGAAAAATAAGTTCTTTACTAGAATTGGGTGCAGCTTTTAATATGGAGCTTACAGGAATAGAAAATATATATCAACATGGACAAGTAATGGGACTTTCAAATGAAGAAATCGAAAAGAAAAAACCTGAAATAATTGCTTTTGCAGATATTGGAGACCATTTATATCAACCAGTTAAAACCTATTCATCAGGTATGTTTGCAAGATTAGCATTTGCATGTGCAATAAATGTGAATCCAGATATTTTGATTGTAGATGAGGTCTTGTCAGTTGGAGATATGGCATTCCAATTAAAATGTTTTAAAAAATTTGAAGAATTCAAGGAAAATGGGAAAACAATATTATTTGTTACGCACAGTGTATCAGATATATTAAAAAATTGTACAAGAACAATTATCATTGATTCTGGTAATAAAATATTTGACGGGAGTGTAAAAGAAGGAGTAGAAAGATATAAAAAAATTATTGTTGGAATTGATGAAGATATAAAAAAACAAGAAATACAAGAAGAAAAAATAGAAAAAAATAAAGAGGAACAAAGTAAATCTAAAAATAGAGAAACTTGGAAGGAACATTTTACAGAAAATCCAAATATTGTAGAATATGGAAATAAACAAGCTGAAGTAATTGATTACGGAATATTTGATAAAAATAACAATTATTTACAAATGATAGAAAATGATAAAGAAATTGTACTAAAATCAAAGATATTATTTAATAATACTGTAAAGAGTCCTATTTTTACAGTAACGGTTAAAGATTTTCATGGTAATGATATTTGTGGGACAAATACTTTGATAGAAAAGATAGATACAGGAGAGTACAAAAAAGGAGAGGTAGTGGAAGTTGAATTTAAACAAAAATTACCGTTAGCAGCAGGAAAATATACATTGTCATTTAGTTGTACTCATTTTAGCTCACGAGGAGAATTAGAGGTTTTAAATAGAAAGTATGATGCTTTATTAATAGAAATTTTATCTACAAAAGACTATGTAGGATTAATTACACTTGATTCGGAAATAACTATAAATAAAATAGAAAATAAATAAGAACGTGGGTGAATGTTATTGAAAGTGAACCTTGATTTTTATAAAGAAAAGCAAGAAAAATTAAAAAATGTTGAAAAAGATATTATAGAGATAATAAAAAAAAATAACAAAGAGGAATATGAAAAAATAATAGAAAATGACAAAAGGTTAGAAGTTTTAAAAGCATTATCTATAATAAGGGAGAATATTATTAATTGGTATCCATTCGAATTGAATGCAAATATTTTGGAAGTCAATGCTAATTTTGGTGAGATAACAGAAGAATTATGCATAAAAGCAAATAATGTTATATCAATAGAAAAATCTAAATATAAAGCAGAGGCAATAAAAAAAAGATTAGCAGAAATAGAAAATTTAGAAATAATAGTAGGCAAAATAAACAATATAGAATTAAATCAAAAATTTGATTATATTTGCATTAATGGGCTAGAAGAACAAGAAGAAAGTTTAAAAGAATATGTGATTTTTGCAAAAAGATTTTTAAAAGATGATGGAATTATACTATTTACATGTAATAATCGATTTGGAGTAGAAACATGGAATTGTAATAGTCCTGAAAATACAGAAAAAAAGAAAAATATGAGTAAAAAAGAAATTGAAAATACTTTACAACAGCTAGGTATAGATAATTATAAATTTTACTATCCATTACCAAATTATAAGTTACCAAATGTAATATTTACAGATAAACATCTACCAAGTCAAGAAAGTATATTAAGAGATCTTACTTTGCATGACGAAAAAGAAATATTAATGTTTGACGAAAGGGAAAAGTATAAAGAAATAATAAAAGAAGATATTGATTTATTTAAAATTTTTGCTAACTCATATTTAGTAGAAATTTCAAATAGTGATAATAAAATAGAGTTTGTATCGTTTGGAAATTCAAGGAAAGACGAATATAAAATAAAGACTGTTATTTTGGAAGATATAGCATATAAAAAAAATGTAAAAAAAGAAGGAAAAAAACATATAGACGAAATTAAAGAAAACATTGATATATTGAAACAATTTAATATTAATATTTTAGATAGTTATGATGAAGAAAAAGTGTATAGTAAGTTAATAAAAAATGAAAAAACAGTAGATAAAGTATTAATTAATAAATTAGAAGAAGGTAAAGAAGAAGAACTAATAAATTTAATAAATAAATTTTATATAGAGCTAAAAGAAAAATTATATAATGAAAAAGAGCAATTGAAAAATACTGTTTTTGAAAAATATAATATAGATATAAAACAAGATAAAAATACAAAATTACATTATATTAAATATGGTATTTTTGATTTGATATTTCAAAATTGTTTTTATATAGATAACCAATTTTACTTTTATGACCAAGAATGGAGAGAAGAAAATATTCCTATTGAATTTATACTTTATAGAAGTATAAATTACTTAGCAAATTCAAGATTAGAAATAGACAGAAATTTACTATACGAAAAATTTGAAATAATGGAATATATAGAAGAATTTGAAAAATTAGAAGAAATATTGCAAGAGAAAATCAAAGATAACTTTATATGGAAAATTCATGCTACTAATAATACTACAGTAAAAAATATTTATGACACACAAATACATTATAAAAATTTAAAAGCAATAGCTGAACAAGAACTTGAAAATGAAAAGGAATCAAAAAAAGCAGAAATAGAAATAAGAGAACAAAAAATAAAAGAACTTAAAGATGAATTAAATTATATGAAAAATTCAAGAAGCTGGAAAATGACGAAAATATTTAGAGATTTAAAGAAAAGTATGAGTAATGAAAGGAAAGAATTAAAAAATGACACAAAAAAAGAGAATTAGAGATAAATTATTTCCAGAAGGTGGAAAAATTAGAAGCTGGTTAAGAATAATAAATAGATTTTTCAAAAGTATTTTCAGTATAAGTTATTTAAAAGAACAAAAAGAAAAAATAAAAGAAAAAGGTTGGAGAGTTACTTTTATAGAAATGAAAAGATATATGATAATGGGAACTATTGCAGAACCACAGAATATATATCAAAAATGGATAGAGCTTAATGAACCAACAGAAAAAGAATTAGAAGATCAACGTAATACTAAATTTGAAAATAATCCTAAAATAAGTATTATAATTCCAATGTATAATACACCAGTCAATTTTTTTAAAGAGTTAGTAGATAGTTTAATTGAACAAACATATTCAAACTGGGAATTATGTTTAGCAGATGGAAGTCCAGAGAAAAACGAGGAATTAAAATCAATTTATGAAAAAGATAGTAGAATAAAATATAAATTTCTAGGAGAAAATAAAGGAATTGCAGAAAATACAAATGAAGCTTTAAAATTGGCTACAGGTGATTATATAGGACTATTAGACCATGACGATTTATTGCCAAAGTTTTCTTTATATGAAATAGTAAAATGTATTAACAAAAATCCAGAAGTAGAATTTATATATACAGATGAAGATAAATTTGAAGAGTTAGGTGGAAAAAGATATGATCCATATTTCAAATCTGACTTTGCACCAGACACATTAAGAGCTAATAATTTTATATGTCATTTTAGTATATTTAAAAAAGAATTAATGGATAAATTAGAAGGATTTAGAAAAGAATTTGATGGAGCACAAGATTATGATATTTTACTAAGAATGAGTGAAGAAGCAAAAAATATTATTCATATACCAAAAATTTTATATCATTGGAGAGTACATGAACAATCAACAGCTAAATCTGGAGGAACAGCAAAACCATATGCATATGAAGCGGGAATAAGAGCAATACAATCTCATATAGATAGACTTGGATTAAAAGGAACAGTAGAACATGGTAATACATTAGGAACATATAAGATTAATTATGAAATAATTGGAAATCCAAAAGTTTCTATAATAATACCTAATAAAGATTATATATCAACATTAAAAGTATGTTTAAAATCATTAAAAAAGCTTACAACTTATGAAAATTATGAAATAATTATAGTAGAAAATAATAGTGAACAAGAAGAAACCTTTAATTATTATAAAAAAATAGATGGAAAAGATAAAATTAAAGTTGTATATTATCCAGAAATAGAGTTTAATTATTCAAAGATTATTAATTTCGGAGTAAAAAATTCTAGTGGAGAATATATAGTACAACTTAATAATGATACTGAATTATTAACACCAAATTGGTTACAAGAAATGTTAATGTTTGCTCAAAGAGAAGATGTTGGAGCAGTAGGAGTAGAATTATTTTATCCAGACAAAACAATACAACATGCAGGAATTATAGTAGGTATTGGAGGTGTAGCAGGACATGTGTTTAAAAATATCCCACATAATATGCATGGATATTTTTCAAAAGATGCTATGATACAAAATATGAGTGCAGTTACAGCAGCATGTATGATGGCTCCAAAGTCTATATATGATGAGGTAGGATATATGGATGAAAAATTTAAAGTAGCTTTTAATGATGTAGATTTCTGTTTGAAAATTAGAGAAAAAGGAAAGTTAATAGTATATAATCCATATGTACAATTTATACATTATGAATCAAAAAGTAGAGGATTTGAAGATACACCAGAAAAGCAAGCTAGATTTAAAAATGAAATTGATAGATTTTATGAAAAATGGCAAAGCTTTTTAGATAAAGGTGATCCATATTATAATATTAATCTAAGACTAGATAATGATCAATATGCAATAAGAGAAGAAAAAATTGATTATGAAAGGGAAGGTAACACAATATGATAGACTTATTAAAAAATAAGTTAATACAAAATGCTAGTCAATTTAGATATATGTATTTTGGAATTATTTTAACAATTTTAGTATTTTTATTATATAAATTTATAGTTGATATAATTAAAATAATAAAAGGTAAAGAAAATAAAAAAGAAAAAATTATAAATATTTTAAAAAATAAATATTTAATTGGTATTATCATTACTATTATACCAATTCTACTTGAAGTATTTTTATATGGGAATTATAAAATTAGTTTTTCAAAAGATACATATATAAGATTTGCATATATTTATATCTTATATTTAGCAATTTTTATATATAAATTTATAACCAAGAGAAAAGAAAAAGTACAAAAAGTATTAGATTTTTGTATAAAACACAGATATAAAATAGCATTAATATTATTTATAGTTTTAGTAATTGGACAGATACATTTTTCTTCTATAGGAGTATGGGACAAATACATTAGAGAAGGAATTGATAGTACAATAATTGGAAAACCTAGAGATATTAGATCAGATGAATGGTTAGTTACTACACCTTTTAATTTAGCCCAAGAATATAATGGATTCAAACTAGTAAATGATAATGTAAATGCTGGAAATAATGACATGAATATTTTTCATGCACCAGTATTAGATTTGTCAATTATTGTAAGGATTTTTTCATGGGGATATATGTTATTTGGGAATGCAATAGGACTATCATGGGCATGGGTATTAAAAATAATTGCAATGTTTATGATAAATTTTGAATTAGGAAGAATATTAACCAAAAAAGATAAAATATTATCTTTAATGACAGCAGTCGTATTAACATTTGCACCAGTCATAATGTGGTGGTCTATGTTAGATGTAATAGTATTAGCTATGGCAATAGTAGTATTATTCCATACATATATGGCTAATAATGAATTTAGTTTGAAAAGAAAAATATTAATAGCTTATGGAATGATAGTATTTTTGTGTCAATTTGCATATTCTTTATATCCAGCATGGCAAATACCATTAGCATATGTAATGTTAGCATTTATAATAGTAGACTTCATAAGATATAGAAAAAATCTAAAGAAAAAAGACTATATAATAATGATTGTAACTATATTAATAACATTTCTACTATTAGGATATTTTGTAATAACTTCTTGGGATGGAATACAAGCAATGATGAGTACTAAATATCCTGGAGGAAGAGAAATAACTGGTGGAGATTTTGACTTTAGCACATTTACTAATTATTATACAAATTTCTTTACACCATATTCAGAAGATTATACAAATCCATCTGAAATAGCATCATTTATATATCCAGCAATAGCAATATTAATTATTATAGGAATATATATAGTAAATATTATAAAAAATAAAAGAATAAAAGAAGTATTAAAAGAAAAAAAGAATTGGTATATTTTTGGATTAATTATTGTATCAGGAATATTTTTAGCTTGGATGTCATTTACTTGGCCATCATTACTTAGAAAAATAACACTATTATATATGTGCCAGGAAAAACGTGTAGCAATTATATTTGAATTTATTTGTGTTCTTTTAACTATATTAATAGCTAAAAAGATATTTGATAGAAAAAATAAAATACTTAATAACAAAATAGCTCTACTCATATCAATAATAATAACAATTCTTACAATTTTTATAGCAAAACAAACTGAATATGCAACTACATTTACAACATTTAAATTAGTAGTATTAGCTACAGCAATATTTAGTATGAATTATACATTATTATCAAGTAACAAAAAAGCATTTGCATATACAATGATAATAATAAGTTTAATTGCAGGAATATATGTAAACCCTGTATCATCTGGAATAGATGTAATTACAGAAACAGAACTAGCAAAAACAGCTGTAAATATAGCTAAAGAAGATAAAGAAGCATGTTGGATAGGTGGAAGTCAAATTAATGCACAATATTTAATAGCTAATGGAATAAAAGCATTAAATGGAATTAACCAATATCCAAATTATGATTGGGTGGAAAAATTAGACCCAGAACATAAATATGAAGAAGTATGGAATAGATATGCTCATATTGCAATTAAGTTAGGAGAAGAAACAAATTTTGAGTTATTAACAACAGATTCTTACAGATTAACTTTAAATTATGAAGACTTAAAAGATTTAGATATAAAATATTATTATACAAACGAAAAAGCAAATGAAAAGAAACAAGAAGAATTTTCACTAGAAACACTTTATGAAAATGATTATACAGGACAATATATATATAAAATAAATTAAGAAGGAAATGGCTATGGAAAAAATATTATTAATAATACCAGCATATAACGAAGAAAAAAACATATTAAAAGTATGTAAAGACATAGAAAAATATAATAAAAATAACTCACAAAAATTAGATTATATTGTTATTAATGATGGCTCAAGAGATAATACCCTAAATATTTTAAAAGAAAATAAATTAAAACATATTAATTTAATAAATAATCTTGGAATAGGTGGAGCAGTGCAAACAGGATATAAATATGCATATGAAAATGATTATGATATAGCTGTTCAGTTTGATGGAGATGGACAACATGATGTAAATTACGTAAATAAAATTTGTGAACCAATTACAAAAGGACAAGCTGATATGATAATTGGAACAAGATACCTAAAAAAAGAAGAAAGCAAATTTCAATCTACATTTATGAGAAGATTAGGAGCAAATATTATAAGTTTATTTATAAAAATTTGTTGTAGAAAAAGGATAACAGATCCTACTTCTGGATTTAGAGCAGTAAATAAAAAAATAATAAAAGAATTTGCGAAAGATTACCCAACAGAATATCCAGAACCTGAATCTACAGTTTCACTATTAGTAAATAAATATAAAATAGAAGAAGTTCCTGTTAGTATGAATGAAAGAACTGCAGGTGTTTCTTCAATTAGAGTTTGGAAATCTGTTGATTATATGGTAAAAGTAGTTCTAGCAATAATAATAGATAGTATAAGTCTAAGAAGGAGGAAATAAAAAATGATACAAACAAGTTTAAAAATAGCATTGATAATCGTATTATTAATATATCTTTTATGTATCTTAAGGGCAGTAAAAAAGAAAAATATGAGAATTAATTATTTAATATTTTGGTCAATAATGGGGATTGCTCTTATAATTGCATTGATTGCTCCTAATTTCATAGAAAATGCTTCGAACTTCTTAGGATTTGGTTTACCAATTAATATGATATTTAGTATTGCAATATTTATTATATTATATTTACTTTTTGATTTAACTAAATTAATTACAAAAGAGCAAAATAAGAATGTATTATTGATACAAGAAATATCATTATTAAAAAATAAAGTAGAAGAATTAGAAAAAGAGGTAATAGAAAAATCACAAGAAAAAAGGTAAAAATAATTACAATTTTTCTAACCAGATTTGTACCTCAGGAAGGAATGTGATTAATAATGAGAGAATTCAAAAATCATACCTTTGTAATATGTGCTTATAAAGAATCTCAATATTTAGAGGAATGTATAAAGTCAGTATTAAATCAAAATGTAAAAAGTAATGTAATAATTTCGACCTCAACACCAAATGAGTATATTAATAATTTAGCTAAAAAATATGATATACCTGTTTTTATAAATGAAGGGGAATCAGGAATAGGACAAGACTGGAATTTTGGAATAAGCAAAGTTGAAACAGATTATCTTACAATAGCACATCAAGATGATATATATAAACAAAATTATTTAGAGGAGATTGTAAATAACTTAGAAAAAGGAAATGATTTTATAATAGCTTTTACAGATTATAGAGAAATAAAAAATGGAAAAGAAATAGAATTGACTAAAAATTTAAAAATCAAAAAGATTTTGTTATTTCCATTAAGAATATTTAAAAAGTCAAAATTTGTAAGAAGAAGAGTACTTTCTTTAGGAACTCCTATATGCTGTCCTAGTGTAACAATAAATAAAAAGATAACAGGAGAAAATCCATATAAGACAGAATTAAAATGCGATTTAGATTGGGACACATGGGACAAGATGTCAAAATATGATGGAAGATTCTTATATATACCAAAAGAATTAATGGGGCACAGAATTCATGAACAATCAGAAACGTCCAATTTAATTGAGAACAATATTAGATTAGAAGAAGATTTATTAATGTTTAAAAGATATTGGCCAGAACCAATAGCAAAATTTATAATGAAATTCTATGGAAAAGCTATAAACACCAATAAAATAGATAATTAAATATAAAAAAACTATTAAAAGTTTATAGGAGTTCTTTTAAACCTAAATAATCAATAAGGAGAAATTACATATTTTATATGTTGGAAAAATATGGAAAAAGATACACAATTTAGAAAAAATTTTATATGGAATACATTAGGAACAGGGCTAAATGCATTTAATTCATTATTTTTTATGATTATTGCAACAAGAGTAAATGGAATTGAACAAGCTGGAGTTTTTACTATTGCGTTTTCAACAGCATGCATTTTGTATGCTATAGGATTATATGCAGGTAGAGTATATCAAGTTACAGAATTAGATGAGAAAATAAGTGATAAAGATTTTATTATAAATAGAATAATAACTTGTTTTTCCATGATTGTATTTTTAATCTTATTTTGTATATTTAGAAAATATAATTTAGAAAAAACAGTAATTTTTTTACTATTGACAATATATAAAGCATTAGAAGCATTTAGTGATACAATATATGGAATTTTGCAAAAACATGACAAATTAGATATTGTTGGAAAATCTTTATTTATAAAATCACTATTATCAATCTTATTATTTTTAATAATAGATTTATTAATAGGAAATATAATTGTTGCTATAATTTCAATGATTATAATATGTGTTATTATCAATATTACTTATGATTTTAGAAAAGCTTATAAATACGTTGATTTCAAACAAAAAATCAATTGGGAAAATGTAATAAATATATTAAAAAAAGGATTTTTCGTTTTTGCTATTTCTTTTTTAGGAATGTATGTAGTAAATGCACCAAAATATTCAATAGATAGCTATTTAACAAGTGATTTTCAGACAATTTTCGGTATTATAGTAATGCCAGCAACAATAATGAGTTTGGTAGCACAATTTTTAATACATCCATATTTAAATCAGATAGTTGAATTATATAAAACAAAAAATTTAAAAGGTTTAGAAAAATTAATATTAAAAATGTTAGGAATAATAGGCTGTTTTGGAGTATTAGCTACTATATTAGGATATATATTAGGAACTCAAATTTTAGGATTGATTTATGGAATTGATTTAAGTATGTATAAAATAGGACTTTCTATAATTATAATTTCAGCAACATTATATACAATAGGCACAGTATGTTCTTCTATACTAACAACAGTAAGAGAGACATTTTCACAATTTGTTATTTATGTTGGAGTTTCTATTTTTGCATATATAATTTCAACAATACTAACAAAATATATAGGAATAAATGGTTCTATAATTGCTTATTTCTTTATTATGGTATCTCAAGCTTTATCATATTTTATTTATACAAAAATAAAATTGAAGAAAATATTTGTCGAAGATAAAAAATAAAAATATAAAAGAAAAGGAAATAAAAATATGGAAAATAAAAAAGTTGCAATATTAATGTCAACATATAATGGGGAAAAATATCTAAAAGAGCAAATCGAAAGTTTGCTTGCACAAACATATGGAAATATAGAAATTTATATTAGAGATGATGGCTCAAAAGATAATACTATAAAAATAATAAAGAATTATAAAGAAAAATACAATAATATCGTATTAAAAGAAGGAAAAAATATAGGTTTTATAAATAGCTTTTTTGAACTATTAAATTTATGTAATGATGCAGATTATTATGCATATTGTGATCAAGACGATGTATGGATGAATGATAAAATAGAAAGAGCAGTAAAATTTTTAGGAAAAACAGATGAGAATAAACCGGCATTATATTTTTCAAACTCAGATTATTATGATAGTGACATGAATTTTTTAGCAACAGCAGAAAAAAACAAAATATATAATTTTAGAAATTCATTAGTAGAATGTGTAACACAAGGAATGACTATGGTTATAAATAATAAGACTAGACAAACAATTATAGAAAATAGACCTGAAACTTGTTTATTTCATGATTGGTGGACATATATGATTTGTAGCGGATTTGGACAAATAGTATATGATGATAAATCATTGGTAAAATATAGAAGACATAATAAAAGTGTAACAGTAGAAGGAAAAAGTAAAATCGAGTTATTTATATGGAGAATAAAAAAATTTCTAATAGGTGATTCATTAAAAGATATAAAAAAACAATTACAAGAATATAAAAATTTTTTTGCTAAAGAATTAAAAGAAGATGATAGAAAACTATTGGAATTATTTACAAAAGAAAAATATAGTTTTATTGTGGCATTGAAAAAGTTCTTATATCCCAAACGATTTAGAAGAAAATTTATAGATGAATTAAGTGTAAGAATATTGTTTCTAATTGGAAAATTGTAAAAAATATTGTAAATAAAAGATAAAATTGATAAAATAAAATAGAGAGTAGATTTAATAAAAGGAGTGCGCAATAATGAATAAAAAAAGAGGAGTGGCAATATTAATTTTT
>CAMMNR010000019.1 GCA_946498265.1 uncultured Clostridium sp.
CACCTTAGTTACTTTTAAAATTTTGTTTGGTGAAATTTTAAAAAGTCCTTAACATAGTAATTTTAGGATTTTTTTATATTTTTATCCTTTATCTATTCTATATGTTTCATCACTTTGAATAGCCTTTTGTATAGCTTCCTTTTCTTCTTCTGAAACTGTATAAGTAGAAACTCCATTTTCTACCGGTTTTGCATAAATATTTGACATTTCTCTTGAATAAATTCCATTTAATACAACACCATTATTATTCTCATCTAATAATGCCAATGCAAAACTCAAATCACTACCTGTATCTCTAAAAGCATTATATCTAACCATTCCTATCTTTTTAATGCATTTAGATAAATCTTGTTCTATGTTTTTTATATTATTTAATATTTCCAAATTTTGCTTTTCTATTCTTTCTGATTTATACATATAATTTTCTAAATCTTCTTCTATATTCTTTCCATTTCCTATCTTTTGCATAAAATTTTTATATCTTTTATTTAATGTACTAAATTTAATTATTAAAGTTAAAAAGCCTATTAAAAAAATTATATTCAAGCAAAATAATATAATTAAATAATTATCTGAATTCAAAAATTCTACTATCATTTCCATTTTATCATCTCTCTTCCTTCAATGTAGTTAAAATTATAAATAATCCTAAAAATGATATTCTATTTTATTAATCCTAAAATTCTTTCTAAATCATCATTACATGTATATTCTATTATTATCTTTCCCCTTCTTTTTCCTGGATCTAATCTAACTTTTGTTCCAAAAAATCCTTGGAATGTATCTTCTATATTTTTATATAAGATATGATTTCTTTGTTGTTCTTCTTTTGTTTGCTTTACTTTAGCCCTTTTCTCCATTTGTCTTACACTTGTTCCTCTTTCTAGCATTTGAACTGCTGCTAGATATTGTTTTTCTGGATCTGTTATAGCAAGCAAAGCCTTACAATGCCCTTCTGTTATTTTTCCCTCTTTAGCCATTTCTAATACTCGTGGCTCTAAATTTAATATTCTTATTGTATTTGCTATTGTACTTCTACTTTTTCCTATTTTTTTCCCAATTTCTTCTTGTGTCATATCATATTTATCCATTAATGTTTTTATTCCTACTGCTTTTTCATAAGGATTTAAATCTTCTCTTTGCATATTTTCTATTAATGATATTTCTGAATTAACTTTTTCATCATCGTCTCTTATTATTGCTGGAATTTCACTCAATCCTGCTATTTTTGATGCTCTCCATCTTCTCTCTCCAGCTATTATACTATAATATCCTTCTTTTTTTGATACAACTATTGGTTGTATTAAACCATATTCTTTTATCGAATCTGCTAATTCTTCTAATGCTTCTTGGTCAAAATTCTTTCTAGGTTGCTCTCTATTTGGCTCTACTTCTGTTATTTTTAAATTTTTTAATATATCATTTTCTTGCATTTGTTCTTCTTCTGGTGCTGGTCCAAATAATGCATCCAATCCTTTTCCTAAACCTGTCATTTTAGCCATTTTTACCCCTCCTATAATTTATAAAATTAAAATTACAACATATGCTTTGCCTTTTTTTCTTCTTCATTAATCTTCAAAAATTCTCTAGCAAACTTGGTATAACTTTTTGCCCCTTTAGATCTTGGATCATACTCTGTTATTGGCATTCCATAACTTGGTGCTTCACTCAATCTTACATTTCTTGGTATTACTGTTTTATACACTTTATTATTAAAATACTTTTTTACTTCCTTTACAACTTGATTAGAAAGGTTTGTCCTTATATCATACATTGTAAGAAGTGCCCCTTCTATATAGATATTTTTGTTTAAATGTTTTTTTACAAGATTAATAGTATTTAATAATTGGCCCAATCCTTCTAATGCGAAATATTCGCATTGTACAGGTATTAATACACTATCTGAAGCAGTAAAAGAATTTAATGTTATTAATCCTAATGATGGTGGACAATCTATTAAAATATAATCAAATTTTTCTTTTATTTCTTCCAATTTTTCTTTTAGTCTTTGTTCTCTAGACATCATAGAGACAAGTTCTACCTCTGCACCTGCCAAATTCATATTTGATGGGCATATTTTTAAATTTTTTATAATGGTATCTTGAATTGTTTCTTCCATTTCTGTGTCATTTACTAATATATCATAAGTAGAAAATTCGACCTCTTTTTCCACTCCTAATCCACTTGTCGCATTACCTTGAGGATCTGCATCTATAAGCAATACTTTCTTACCTTTTTTTGCTAGCAAAGTTCCCAAATTCACTGTGGTTGTAGTCTTCCCTACTCCCCCTTTTTGATTTGCTACTGATATTACCTTTCCCAATTTCACGCCTCCATATCTTCAGTTAATATTTACTTTTTAGTTATTATTATTTTATATTAATATGATATAAAAATATAAAAAAAAAGTCAATAAAATTTAGCAAAATTTATTAACTTTTTAAATATTAGTTAAAGCTCACAATTCCCTTCAAGCTATAAGATACTCAAAATAGACCATTTCGAATGTGATAGGAATAATTTTAGAAATTCTTTATTAATTTTTTGGAAAATGTTCGCGTCGAGCGAAGCGAGGACTAAGTGAAAGGGTGCCAAAAAATTAATTTAGAATTTTTTAAATTATGTATTGAACCGAGAAATGGTCTATTTTGAGTATCTTATAGCTTGAAGGGAATTGTGAGCTTTAACTGATATTTATCTAATTGGGTCTTTAGCTGGTGTCCCTGCCTTTCTAGGATATTTATTAGGAGTAGTTTTAATTTTTTCTATTATTATAACATTTCTTTTTATATCAGAAGATGGTAAATTAAATTCATCTATTTTTAATATTTTTCCTCCTAGAACATTTATAGCATTCTTGCTATCAATTATTTCTTCATCTACTGCAGAACCTTTCATAGAAATTATTTTTCCTTTTATCTTAACTAATGGAATTAAATATTCAGACAAAGTAGAAAGATTTGCTACAGCTCTTGAAGTTGCATAATCAAATTTTTCCCTATATTTAACATTTCTTCCAAATTCTTCTGCTCTTGCATGAATAGGTCTTATATTTTTTAATTCTAAATTTTCTATTATCTCTTCTAAAAATTTGATTCTTTTATTTAAAGAATCTACTAAAGTAATTTGTAAGTCTTCTCTAATTATTTTTAAAGGTATCCCAGGAAATCCTGCACCTGTACCTATATCAACTATTGTAGAATTATCTTCTATGTATTTACTAATTGTTAAAGAATCAACAAAATGTTTTAAAATCACTTCATTTGGATCTGTAATTGCTGTTAAATTTATTTTTTCATTCCATTCTAATAATAATTGCATATATTTATAAAATTTTCCTATATGTGTTTCTTCTAATTTTATCTGCATTTTTTCACATTCACTTTTTAATATTCCTTGAAAAACTTTATATTCCATATTTATAATCTCATTCCTTTTCATTATTTTTTTGTTGTAAATACACTAATAAAACTGATATATCAGCTGGTGACACCCCTGATATTCTAGAAGCCTGTCCTACAGAACGTGGTTTAGTTTTGTTTAACTTTTGTCTTCCTTCCAGACTAATTCCATTTATTTTTTCATAATCTATATCTTCCGATAATAATTTTTTCTCTAATTTTTTAAATTTTTCTACTTGCGCTTCTTGTAATTTTATATATCCTTCATATTTTATTTGTATTTCTACTTCTTCTTTTTCTTGTTTCGTTAGGTTTGGTCTATCTTTATCCACAATTTGTAAACAATCATAATCTATTTCCGTTCTTTTTAATAAATCTGCTAGTTTTGTACCTGTTGTTAATTCAGATGTTCCACGTTTTTTTAACAAATCATTAATTTCTTCTCCAGGCTTTATTACTGTTTTCTTTAATCTTTCTACTTCTTTTTCTATATTTTCTTTTTTACTTAAGAATTTTTTATATCTTTCTTCTGAAATTAATCCTATATCATGCCCTATTTCAGTTAATCTTAAATCTGCATTATCCTGTCTTAATAACAACCTATATTCTGCTCTAGATGTCATCATTCTGTATGGTTCATTTGTACCTTTTGTTACAATATCATCTATTAATACACCTATATATGCTTGTGTTCTATCTAGTATTAATGGTTCTTTACCTTTTATTTTATTTACTGCATTAATTCCAGCTATTAGTCCTTGTGCTGCAGCTTCTTCATATCCAGATGTTCCATTTATTTGGCCTGCCATGAATAACCCTTCTATTCCTTTATATTCTAATGATAACTTTAAATTTGATGGATCTATACAATCATATTCTATGGCATAAGCTGGTCTAGTAAATTCTGCTTTTTCTAATCCCGGAATAGTTCTGTATAAAGCTATTTGTACATCTTCTGGCAAAGATGAACTCATTCCCTGTATATACATTTCTTCTGTATCTAAACCTACTGGCTCAACAAAAGCTTGATGTCTTGGTTTTTCACTAAATCTTACTACTTTATCTTCTATTGATGGACAATATCGTGGTCCTGTTCCCTCTATCATTCCTGAATATAAAGGTGATCTATGCAAATTTTCTCTTATTATTTTATGTGTGTTTTCATTTGTATAGGTTAAATAGCAGTCAACTTGCTCAAATTCTTTAGGTGGATTTTCAAAAGAAAAAGCTTCTATCCCATTATCCCCTTTTTGTACTTCCATCTTGCTAAAATCTATACTTCTTCTATTTATTCTAGCTGGGGTTCCTGTTTTAAATCTTATTAATTCTATTCCTAATTCTTTTAAACAGTCAGATAATTTATTAGAAGCTGCTACTCCATCTGGTCCACTTTCTTTAGAGTAATCTCCTATAAAAATTTTTCCTTTTAAATACGTACCTGTAGCCAATATAATTGTTTTAACATTATATATTGCTCCTACATCTGTTTCAATTGATTTTACTTTTCCATTATCTAATTCTATCCTAACTATCTCTGCTTGTTTAACCTCTAGATTCGGTTGTAGTTCTAATGTATGCTTCATTTCTGCTTGATATTTTTTTCTGTCTGCCTGTGCTCTTAAAGAATGTACCGCTGGACCTTTTGAAGTATTAAGCATTTTTATTTGTATCATTGTTTTATCTATGTTCTTTCCCATTTCACCTCCTAAGGCATCTATTTCTCTTACTAGATGTCCTTTAGAACTTCCTCCTATATGAGGGTTACATGGCATATTTGCTATTGCTTCTAAGCTTATGGAAAATATTAATGTTTTCATTCCTAATCTTGCTGATGCCAGAGCTGCTTCACACCCTGCATGTCCTGCTCCCACTACTACTACATCATAATCTCCTGCATAATAATTCATTTTTTATTATATTCCTTTCTATGTATTCTTCATTTTAGTTTAACCTTAAATTCATAAGTTAAATCTTTCCAGATTTTTTCTTTGTTTTATTTTATAATTATAAATTTTTTTCGAAAAATGTTCCACAATTGTTCCACTTTTTTAATTCCTTGTGAAACTTAAAAACGCTGTTTTGTATAATCTTTTAGTTTATTTTTATTATATAATAAATGCTGTTTTTTTACATTTTTTACACATTCTAGTTTTTCCAGTTGTTTTAAGGATGTTTACCAATAAATTTATTTTTATTTATATTTTCTGATTGTCTTTTTTGAGTTATGTCTACTAAGTTTGATCGTTCTTGATGTTTTGTTTTTGTATAAAGTTATCCACAATTTTTCAACATTTTTTAAATTTTATTTTTTTATACTAATCCTCTATTTTCAAAAATAAAGCTTGTTTTTTCCGTTTTTGTTTTTCAGCAATAAAGTTACATTGTTTTTATATAAAAATTCTTTATTTTTGTTTTTGATGCGTTATTAAGTAAATTATTTTCCTAAACAAAACTTTGCAAAAATTTCATTTATTATATTTTCATCTACAACTTCTCCTGTTATATTTCCTAAATCTTCCAAAATATTTTTTATAAATATTGCGACTATATCTAATGGCATTTTATCATTAATTGTTTTTCTCACTTCATTTATATTTTTTATTGCCTTAGAAATTAAATTTTTATGTCTTACATTTGTTATTGTCAATTCATTATCTAAATTTATTTGATTTAAATTAAATAAATTCATTATTTCATTGTATAATTCTTCTATTCCCGTATTATTTAATACTGATATTTTTATCACTTTACTTCCAGTTTCTTTTATTTTTTCATTATTTTCATCTAAAACAGAACTTAAATCTATTTTATTTAATAAAATTATAGATTTCTTATTTTTTGCTATATTTAAAATTTCTAAATCTTCTTCAGATAATTCTTTCGAACTGTCAAAAATTGCAATTACTAAATCTGCTGTATTTGCTATTTCCCTAGACTTTTCTATACCTATTCTTTCCACTTCATCTTTAGCTTTTCTTATTCCTGCTGTATCTATTAATTTTAATGGAATTCCATTTATATTAACAAATTCTTCTATTGTATCTCTTGTAGTTCCTTCTATTTCCGTTACTATTGCCCTATCTTCTTTTAATATTGCATTTAATAAAGATGATTTTCCCGCATTTGGCTTTCCTATAATAGCTGTTTTTATTCCCTCTTTTATTATCTTTCCATTGTCAAAACTTTTTTCTAATTTCGTTAGCTTCTCTTCTACACTATCCAACATATTCAAAATTTGATTATTTGTAACATCATCTACGTCATATTCTGGATAATCTATAGCCACTTCTATGTTTACCATTACATCTAATATTTCTTGTTTTATATTCCCTATTTCTTTTGATAAAAAACCTTCTAATTGATTTATTCCTGTTTTCATTTCTCTTTCCGACTTAGCATTTATAACATCTATAACAGATTCTGCCTGTAGTAAATCTATTCTTCCATTTAAAAAAGCTCGTTTTGTAAACTCTCCTGGTTCCGCAAGTTCAGCACCATTTTCAAGACATAATTCTAATATTTTTTTTACTACAAAATTACCTCCATGTGAATTTATTTCACACATATCTTCTGTTGTATAACTTTTAGTGGCCTTAAAATAAGAAACTAGAACCTCGTCTACAACTTTATCATTTTCTACTATATGTCCATATTTTATAGTATATCCTTTTATTTTTTCTATATCTTCTTTATTTTTTGGTGTAAAAATTTTATCTAATATTTCAAAAGTGTTTTTACCACTCATCCTAATTATCCCTATCCCCCCAATTCCGAGGAGCCGTAGATATTGACGCAATTGTACTCATATTTTTCCCTCCTAAAAAAGTCAAAGATAGATTTTTAATATTACTTTAAAATCTGACCTTTGACCTCTGATTTTATATTATTTAATTATTTTTTAAAGAAATTACAATTCTTCTATGTGGTTCTTCTCCTACACTTGTTGTATCTATTTTAGTATTTTTTTGTAATACACTGTGTATTATTTTTCTTTCATATGCTTGCATAGGTTCTAATTTTATAGGTTTTTTAGTTCTTATTACTGTTCTTGCAACTTTCTCAGCTAATTCTTCTAATGTTTTTTCTCTTTTAGATTTATATCCCTCTATATCAAGTATAACTCTTACTTTATTATCAATTCCTCTACCTGCAATAGCTGTCATTATGTTCTGCAAAGCATATAAAGTTTCTCCTCTATATCCTATTAAATATCCTAAATTTTTGCTATTTATATTTACATTTAATCCTGTAACAGTCTTCTCAATTTCATATTTCGTATCTTCTGGAAGATTTTTTACAAAATCTGCTAAGAATTTTTTCATATTTTCTTCAGCTTTTTGTTGTTCCTCTGTTGTTAATTCTATTAGTTTTTTAGGTTTTATTTCTGTTTTTGTATTTTCTTTTTCTTCTTTTACTGTTAATTCTACTTTAACTACTCTTGGTGCTAAGATACTAAAAAAACTTCTCTTTTCTTCATTCTCTAATACTTTTATATCTACTTGATTTTTTGAAACATTTAATTCTTTTAGTCCTTTCTCTATTGCTTCATTAGTTGTTCTTCCTTCAGTAATAATCTTTTTTTCCATTTTGTTATTCCTCCTCAGTCTTTATAATTTTATTTAAAACTAATCTTTCAGCAATCATAAGTATATTATTAACTAACCAATATAAAGCTAGTCCTAATGGTGCTACAAAAGCTATAGATATCGACATAATTGGCATCATCCAAGACATCATTTTATTTGTTTGCATTACAGCATCCATTTCATTTGATTCTTCTTTTACCACTAATTCCTTTCCTGTTTCTCCATCTATTACATTATTTTTACTATTATTTTGCTCTTTCTTTTTGTTCATTTTTTGTTGCATTGCAGTCGTCATTCTTATAGAAATAAATGATGATAAAATATATAAAGCTGGTATTATATAGACAGTGTAATCTGTCATATTTTGTTGTGGTATTTTACTTAAATCAAGTCCTAAAAAATTCATTTGTAAATTTAATTTATCTATATTTTGGTCATCTGGATTTTTTTCTTTTAAGAAATTATATTCTCTAATTAAATCTATTTCTGGATATACAGAACTTACTTGTTTTCCTTCTTCTTGTAATTGTGATACATATTTATTAATATCTTCTGTATTCATTTTCTCCATGAATGTTAATGGACTTCTTACCAAATAAAAGATTGATAATAACAATACAAGTTGCACTATTGCTGTTAAACATCCACTAAATGGACTCATTTTTTCACTTTTATATAAATCCATCATTTCTTGATTTAATTTTTCAGGATTATTTTTGTATTTAAATTGAATTACTTTTAATTTTTCCTGAATTTTAGCACTCTTTTTCATTGTCCTTTGTTGTTTTATCGACAATGGTAATAATATTAATTTTATAACAACTGTAAATAAAATTATAGCTACACCATAATTATTTACTAAGTTATACAACAACTCCAATAAATAACCAAATATGTTGGCAAAAAATTCAAACATATTTTTTCCTCCTAGTACTATTTTAATGGATCATATCCACCTTTTGAAAATGGATTACATTTCAATATTCTACATAATCCCTTAAAAAGTCCTTTTCCTGCCCCATATTTTTCAATAGCTTGCTTTGTATACTCCGAGCAAGTTGGATAAAATTTACAATTAATATTTTTACTTTCTAACCATAAAGATATATGTTTTTGGTAAAAACTAATTAATTTAATAAATATCTTTTTCATTATTTTCCTCGATAATTTTTGCTTTATCTAATATAGTTTTTATATCTTTTTTTATATTTTCAAAATTTGCATATGATATATCCTGCTTTTTTTTCCATAAAAAAATTATGCTATATCCTGTTTTTAAATCTTTTTCCATTAATCTATAATTTTCTCTAATTAATCTTTTTATTTTATTTCGATCTACTGCTTTTCCTACCTTTACTCCTATAGCTATTCCAAGTAGATTATAGTTTAAATTATTAGATTTTATAAAAGATTCTATATATTTCCCTGAATAATATTTTCCTTTCAAAAATAAGTTTTTAAATTGATAATTTTTTATTAGCATTTTTGTTTTTTTCATTACTATTTTCCCTTTATAGTGCTTATATCAGCAAAAGGCTCGCTTTTGCGACCCTTGTTAAGCACTTAATTTTTTTCTACCTTTTGCTCTTCTTGCTTTTATTATGTTTTGTCCTGATCTAGTTTTCATTCTTTTCATAAATCCATGTTCTTTCTTTTCTTGTCTGTTTTTTGGTTGATATGTTCTTTTCAATTATAGCACCTCCTACTGTTTATTTATATTTAATTTTCATTTCTGAAAATAATTCACAAAATTACAAGTACATCAATTATACAGTAATGATATAAAAAATGTCAAGTATTTTTCAGAAAAAAATACTGCATGACTTGCGGAAACTCCTTTTTGTAAAAAATTTTAATAAATTCAAAAAAATAAAAAATTCAAAAAATATTTTTTTATTTTTTTTATTTTTTTGTAATATTTTTGTAAGAAAACCAGAATTATCCACAGTTTTTTAAAAATTATCCACAATTTTAAAAAATTTTCCACATTTTTATTGACTAATTGTATTTTAATTTGTTATTATATGAAAGTACAAAATTATATGCAATTTTTGTTGATATATAAATAAATTTTTGTTCGTAAAATTCTATTATTTATTACAAATTTATTACAAAGTTATCAACAGTTGTGGATAACTTTGTGGATAACTAAAAAAAGGGGTTGATAATTAAATGACATTAGACAAAGATGAATTAACTGCAAAAATAAAAGAACTTCTAAAACCCGAAGTTACAAAAATTTCTTATGATACATGGATACTTCCATTAGGTATAAGAAGTATTGAAGATGATCATATTGTTTTCACAGCTAATTCTGAATTTCAAAAAGATTTTCTAGAAAACAAATACAAAAGTCTTCTTTTCAACACATTAAAATATATAACAAATAAAGATTGGACATTTTCTGTTATTGATTTATCAAAAGAAGGGTCTGAAAATGTAAAAACAGAAGTTATAAAAGATGACAATAATAATGATGAGTCATCCGCAGAAGTAGAAATAAATAAATCTACTTTAAATCCTAAATATACTTTTGATACATTTGTAGTAGGTAATAATAACAGATTTGCACATGCAGCAGCATTAGCAGTTGGAAACGAACCTGCAAAATCATACAATCCACTATTTCTATATGGTGGAGTTGGATTAGGAAAGACTCATTTAATGCATGCAATAGGAAATAGAATAGTAGAAAATAATAAAAATAGTAATGTTTTATATGTTACTTCTGAAAAATTCACTAATCAGTTAATAAATGCGATAAAAGATAATAAAAATGAATTTTTTAGAAATAAATACAGAAATATTGATGTTCTACTAATAGATGATATTCAATTTATAGCAGGAAAAGAAAGAGTTCAAGAAGAATTTTTCCATACTTTTAACTCACTTTATGAGGATGGAAAGCAAATAATTATATCTAGTGATAAACCACCTAGAGATATACAATTTTTAGAAGATAGATTAAAATCTAGATTTGAATGGGGATTATTAGCAGATATTTCTTGTCCTGACTATGAAACTCGTTTAGCTATTTTAAGAAAAAAAGCACAAGATGAAAATATCATAATAGATGATTTTATACTTTCAAACATAGCAAATAAGATAGATTCTAACATAAGAGAATTGGAAGGTGTATTTAACAAAATAGTTGCTAGAGCTTCATTAACTCATAGTCCAATTACTATAGAATTAGCAGAAAACATAATAAATGAATTCAAATATGAAAGTGAAAAAGTAATCTCTTGTGACTTTATAAAAGAAACTGTTTCTAAATATTTTAGTATAAATAAAGATGATTTGTCAGGAAATAAGAGATCAAATGATATAGCTTTTCCAAGACAAATCGCTATGTATCTTTGTAGAGAAGTTGCAAATATGTCTTACCCTCAGATAGGAGTAGACTTTGGAGGAAGAGATCACTCAACAGTTATGCATGCTTGTAAAAAAATAGAAAAAGAAGTTAAAGAAAAAAATAATACTAAATTAATTGTGGATAGTGTGAAAAACATAATTATAAATGGAAAAGATTAAGAACTTCTAAGTAAAATTTACAATTTTTAAATTTTTGTTTGGAAAAATTATTGTTTGGAATAATATAATCGAATTTGTTCTTACGGAACCGCTACATTAGATATCCACACCCCAATGTGAATAACCTGTTTATAAACTGTGTATATCTCATTTATTCACATTTAAAAAAAATAACTGTGGATAAATTTAGAAATTATCCACCAAGTTATCAACATCAATTTTGTTAGGGATTGTAACTTTCAACATAGTTATCCACAGTTTCCACAGTACCTAATACTATTACTACTAATATAATATTTATTTTATTTATAATATATAAAGGAGGAACCAAAATGAAAATAGTTTGTTATAAGGATAAAATCCTTAAAGCTTTAAATTCCGTAGTAAAAGGTGTAGCTTCTAAAACAACAATGCCTATACTAGAAGGAATATTAATTCAAACAAATGATAATGAAATAAAATTAACAACATATGATTTAGAAATAGGAATAGAATACATAATGGAATGTGAAGTAAAAGAGCAAGGAAGTACAGTAGTAAATGCAATAATGTTTAGTGAAATAATAAGAAAATTACCAGATACAGAAATCTATATAACATTAAATGACAAAAATTTATTAGAAATAGAATGTGAAGGTTCTTTATACAAATTAGCAACAATGAATCCAGAAGAATTTCCAGAATTACCAAAAATAGAAGTTGAAAATTCTATAGAAATAGACCAAAATGTTTTAAAAAATATGATAAGAAAAACAATTTTTGCAGTAAGTACAGAAGAAAGTAGACCAATTTTTACAGGATGTCTTTTTGAAATAGAAAATAATAAATTAAGTTTAGTAGCTGTAGATGGCTTTAGACTAGCATTAAGAACAATATTTCTTACAAAGCAAACAAACAATTTTAGTGCAGTAATTCCAGGAAAGACTTTAAATGAATTAAATAAAATTATAACAGATTCATTTGAACCAATAAAAATGGGAGTTTCAAAAAATCAAGCATTATTTGAAATGGATAACTGTAAAATTGTCACAAGAATTTTAGATGGAGAATTTTTAAACTATAAAAATGTAATTCCAAATAATTGGGAAACAAGAATAAAAGTAAACAAAAATAGTATACAAGACAGTTTTGAAAGAATAAGTTTAATTTCAGCATCAACAATTGAAAAAGAAAAAAAATATCCTGTAAAAGTACAAGTTGATATTGGTAAAGTTACTATATCATGTACAAATCAAACAGGAGATGCAAAAGAAGAATTGTATGTTTCAACAGAAGGAAAGAATTTAGAAGCAGGATTTAATCCAAAATATTTTCTAGATAGCTTAAAAGCTATTGATGATGAAGAAGTTTATATAGAATTTGGAACAAGCATATCACCATGTTTAATAAAATCAGTCGATAATAAAGATTATACATATATGATTTTACCAATTAGATTAAAAGAAGATTAAAGGTAGAAAAATTCTGCCTTTATTTAGTTATAGGAAAAATATTAAATAAAGAAAGATAAAAGTCGATTTTTCTTATACAATAAAAAGTTATCCACAAATTGTTTCTTGATTGTGGATAACTAATATTAATAATTAATAAAAAAAAACAAAAAAATAGATAAAAATAGAATAAATTAGAAAAAAAAAGAAAATAGAAGAAAAAACGAAGCTTTAAAATCCAAAATAAGCAATTTTAATTTTTTAATAATATATTTTTATTATTAAAAATAAAAAAACAAAAAAAATAGAATAAAATAGAAAAAATGAGAAATTTAAAGAAAAATAAAGTTTTAAAATTAGAAATAATAAATATAAAAATATTTGTAATAATTAAATATATTAAAAAAATAGAATAAATTAGAAAAAAATCAAAAAAAATAGAAAAATAAAGAAAAATAAAGAAAAATAAATAAAAATATATATTATAAATAATATGTTTATAAATAAAAATATTATTTATAAAAAAATAATTATACAAAATAAAATTAAAAAATGAAAATAAAAATAAAATTATTATTAATAAAAATAAAATAATAAAAAATAATTTTAATAATAAATAAAAAAATAAATTAAATAAATAAAAAAATTAAGAAAAAAAGAATAAATTAGAAAAAAATAGAATAAATTAGAAAAAATAATAAAACAATAAAAAAATGGAAGCGTTAAAATCAAAAATAAGCCAATTTAATTTTTTTATAATATAATTTATTAAATAAAATTAAATCAAAAATATGAAGAAAATAGTAAAAAATCGAAAAAAATAGAATAAATTAGAAAAAAAAAGAAAAAAAGAGTTGATAAATTGTGGAAAACTATATTAAAAAATAAAAATAAAAAGAAAATAAATAAAAAAATTTATATAAATGGAGAATAATATGTGGATAAATAAAATTAAAATAAATAATTTTAGAAATTATAAAAATGAAGAAATTAATTTAGAAAAAAATATAAATATTTTTTATGGAGAAAATGCACAGGGGAAAACAAATATAATAGAAGCTATTTTTTTATCTAGTATGGGAAAATCTTTTAGAGCTAAAAAAGATAATGAAATGATAAATTTAGATTCAAATAATTCAATTATAGAAATTGAATATAATAAAAAAGATAGAGATGGAAAAATAAAAATAGAATTAGGAGATAAAAAAAATATTTATTTAAATGGAATAAAATTAAAAAAATTGAGTGAATTATTAGGGAATATTAATATAGTAATTTTTACACCAGATGATATTAATATTCTAAAAGGAAGTCCAAAAGAAAGAAGAAGATTTTTAGATATAATGATTAGCCAATTAAAACCTAATTATATGTATAATTTAAATTTATATTTAAAAACTTTAGAACAAAGAAATAAATATTTAAAACAAATAAAAGAAGAAAATAAAGATGAAAATTTATTAGATATATGGGATGAAAAATTAATAGAATATGGTACAAATGTATACAAATATAGAAAAGAATTTATGGAAAAAATAAAAAATAAAATAAAAAATATTCATAATAAAATAACAGATAATAAAGAAAACATTGAAATAGAGTATATAACTGAATGTGATAGTAAAGAAAAATATTTAAAAAATTTAAGGGAAAGAAGAAAATTAGATATAATAAAAGGTTACACAACAAAAGGAATACATAGAGATGATTTTATTGTTTATATAAATGATAAACAATTAGATGTTTATGGTTCGCAAGGTCAACATAGAACAGCTATATTATCTTTAAAATTATCTGAATTAAATATAATAAAAGATGAAATAGGGGAAAATCCAATTTTATTACTAGATGATTTTATGTCAGAACTTGATGGAAATAGAAAAAAACATTTTTTAGAAAATATAGAAGATACTCAAGTAATAATTACATGTACTGAAGAAATAAAACTTGCAAATGAAAATATTTTAATATATAATGTGAAAAGTGGAAGAGTTTTTAAAAAATAAATTTCAAAAGAAAATATATAAATAAAACTAGGGAGGAATAGAAAATGGAAAAATACGATCATAAATATGGAGCAGACCAAATTCAAGTTTTAGAAGGTTTGGAAGCCGTAAGGAAAAGACCAGGAATGTATATAGGAAGTACATCAATAAGAGGACTTCATCATTTAGTATATGAAATTGTAGATAATGGAGTTGATGAAGCATTAGCAGGGTATTGTACAGAGATAAATGTAGTAATAGAAGAAGGAGATGTAATAAGTGTAACTGACAATGGTAGAGGTATCCCTGTAGAAATACATCCAAAAACACATATTTCAACAGCGGAAACAGTATATACAGTTTTACATGCTGGTGGAAAGTTTGGAGGAGATAGTGGATATAAAGTTTCTGGAGGATTGCATGGAGTTGGTGCTTCTGTAGTAAATGCATTATCTAATTGGACTGAAGTTACAATAAAAAGAGATGGCGGACTTTATCAAATGTATTTTGAAAAAGGAAAAACAATTAAAAAACTTGAAAGAATAGGGAATGCTGAAGGTACAGGGACAAAAGTAAGATTTTTAGCTGATGATACTATATTTGAAAGTTTAAATTATGAATATGAAGTACTAGAAAAAAGATTTAGAGAAATAGCTTTTCTAACAAAAGGTTTAAAAATAACGATAGAAGATAAAAGAGGGGAAGAACCTAAAAAAGCTGAATTCTGCTATGAAGGAGGATTAATTTCTTTCGTAGAATATTTAAATAAAAATAAAGAAAAATTACATAAATCTCCAATATATATAGAAAAAGATGGAGAAGTACCAGTAGAAATAGCTATACAATATACATCAAGCTATTCAGAAAATATTTATACATTTGTTAATAATATAAATACAATAGAAGGTGGAACTCACCTTGAAGGATTTAAAAGAGCATTAACAAAAGTTTTTAATGATTATGCAAGAAGTCACAATATATTAAAAGAAAAAGATAGTAATTTGCAAGGAGAAGATATAAGAGAAGGAATAACAGCAGTTGTTTCAGTAAAAGTAAAAGAACCTCAATTTGAAGGACAAACTAAAACAAAACTAGGGAATAGCGAAGTTACAGGTGTAGTACAAAGTATGGTTAATGAGGCTTTATCAACATTTTTAGAAGAAAATCCTACTGTAGCAAAAGCAATTTTAGAAAAATGTATTAGTGCTTCAAGAGCAAGAGAAGCCGCAAGAAAAGCTAGGGAACTAGTAAGAAAAAAGAGTAATTTAGAAACGAGTACATTACCAGGAAAATTAGCAGATTGTAGTAGCAAAAATCCAGATGAATGTGAAGTATACATAGTTGAGGGAGATTCAGCAGGAGGAAGTGCAAAACAGGGAAGAGACAGAAAATTCCAGGCAATACTTCCTTTATGGGGAAAAATGTTAAATGTAGAAAAAGCAAGAGCAGATAAAATATATGGAAACGACAAATTAAATCCAGTAATAATAGCAGTAGGAGGAGGAATTGGTGTAGATTTTGATATAACAAAAATACGATATGGAAAAGTTATAATAATGGCTGACGCAGACGTTGATGGAGCACATATACGTACACTTTTATTAACATTTTTCTTTAGATATATGAGACCTTTAATAGAAAATGGAAATGTTTATCTTGCTCAACCACCATTATATAAATTAGCAAAAAAAGGAATGCAAGATGTTTATTGCTATACTGATGAAGACTTAGAAAAAGCATTTGTAGAATTAGAAGAAAAAGGAATTCCAAGAGACTCTGTATCAATTCAAAGATATAAAGGTCTAGGGGAGATGAATCCAGAGCAATTATGGGAAACAACTATGGATCCAGAAAAAAGAACATTAATAAAAGTAACAATGGATGATGCTATTAAAGCAGATGAAATTTTTACATTATTAATGGGAGATGAAGTTGAACCAAGAAGAGAGTTTATACAACAAAATGCAAAATATGTAAAAAATCTTGACATTTAATTAATTAAAAAATTTTATAAAAAAATTTAATGGCATATGTTAAAACAACTAACATATGCCATTAATCTATAAAGCTAATAATAATCTTAGTTAAAACTAATATATCTAATTTTCGAACCTAATATATATTGCTATATAAATAAGCCCTAAACCACATATATTAATCAGTCACTCGACTATAAATACACTATAAGTAACTATATTCATCCCAAAGGGACTAATAATAACCACTAAAAATCTAAATATAAAAATAATCTTAGCTCGAATATATTACATATCATTTAACCATACATAAAATAAAAAGATCGAAGAATAAAATTAAAATTTTAAAGTACAGCCTACAAACACATAGTATACTCTTATCGCCGACACATAATAATATATTTAAATACACTATTATATATCTTTGTCCGAATATTATTAAACTAATAAAAATCTAATAATACTCTTGGCTCAACTATTATTAACCTTATAATCATAGTATAAACAAAAATGAAAAAAATATTCAAAAATTTAAAAAAATAAAAAGTAAATAATAAATAAAAAATTAATAAATAATAAATAAATAAAAAATAAATATAAATAAAAAA
>CAMMNR010000020.1 GCA_946498265.1 uncultured Clostridium sp.
GGTGCCAAAAAATTAATTTAGAATTTTTTAAATTATGTATTGAACCGAAAAATCACATATTTTAGGATAAATGGAATTGCTAGAAGGGGAGTGGAGATTCCAATTTCAAGAGGTCCGTCCCTTTGTTCCCGAATTTTAGGGATTTAAGGAACGTCCCCATACTCTACTCTTAACAAATATAATCCCTGAGGTGGTAATGTCTTCCCTGCATTTTTTCTATCTTTTGAATCTATAATACCTTTAATATCTTGAGGTTCTATTTTTCCCATTCCTACTTCTACTAAAGTCCCAACTATAATCCTTACCATATTATATAAAAAACCATTACCTGTTAACTCAACATATATCCTATCATTTTCTTTTTCAATTACTTCTGCTTTATATATAGTTCTAACACTACTTTTACTACTTGTGCCACTTGCTTTGAATGCTTTAAAATCATGTTCTCCTTCGAAATATTTTACCGCTTCTTTCATTTTTTCTATATCTAATTTTTCTTTTATACAAGTTTCTAAATTTCTATAAATAGCTGTACCATATTTAGAATTATTTATAATATATCTATATGTTTTCTTTTTACAAGACAATCTACTATGAAATTTTTCGTCTACTTCTTCAGCTGATTTTATAATAATAGATTTTTTTAAGTTACTATTTATAGCTATAGCAAATTTGTCGATTGGTATATTGGAGTTTGTTTTAAAATTAGCAACTTGCCCTAGGGCATGTACTCCTGCGTCTGTTCTTCCTGAAGCCATTAATTCTACTTTTTCTTTTGTTATTGCTTCTATTGCTTTTTCTATTGTTCCTTGTATATTAAGTTTATTAGGTTGTTTTTGCCAACCATTGAATTCTTTTCCATCATATTCTATTACTAATTTTATGTTTCTCATTTTCCTTGTTATACTCTCCTTAATATCTAGTAAGTAATACCAAAATTCCCATTTAGGAATTTATTCTAAATGGGATTAAAATAATTATTTATTGCTTTCTTCTTTTATTTCTTCCTTTACTTCTTCTTTCTTTTCTTTTTTCAATCTTTGTCTTATTTCTTTTAACCTATTTTTTCTTTCTTTTTTCTCGACTGCAAATCTTTTTGTTACTACATTACTTATTAATATTTTCTTTAATACATCTTCTCTTACATCTGCAATTAATGTACCGTCTTTTGCCACTGATATTTTACCTGTTTCTTCTGACACAACTACAACTATACTATCAGATTCCTTAGATATTCCTATAGCTGCTCTATGTCTTGTTCCTAATTCTTTTGCTATATCTTTATCATCTGCCAATGGCAATACACACGCTGCTGCCGCAATCTTATTACCTGATATTACAACTGCACCATCATGTAAAGGTGTTTTTGGTTCAAATATATTTACTAGTAATTGTGGTGAAACATCTGCATTCATTGGTATTCCACCTGCTATAACATCTTGTATTTTTATGTCTCTTTCTATTACTATTAAAGCTCCTGTTTTTGCTTTTGATAGTTCTGTTGCTGCAATTACTATTTTATATATATCTTCTTTTGTTTTTGTAGATATATCTTTGTCAATTCCAAAGAATTTAGTGAATTTATTAGTTCCTAATTGTTCTAATCCTCTTCTTAACTCTGGTTGGAAAATAACAATTATTGCTACTACTCCTAAGTTCATTATTCCTGTTAATATCCAATTTAATATTTTCAAGTTTAATAATCCACTTATCCACGTAATTACAATAAAAAGAACTATTCCCTTTATTAATTGCCATGCTCTTGAACCCTTTACAGCCTTGAAAAACATATATACTAAAAATATAACTATTGCTATATCTAATATTAAAGTTATTAATTCGAAGGGATTTTCTTGTAAAGATTTTATATATGTCAATATATTATCTCTATAGAAATCTTCCCAATTCATTCCTAAATTTATTACCATTTGTTACTCCTCTTTATATATGGTATATTTTATTAAATTATTATCCTAATAATGCATATATGAATGATGCACTAGTTGCTATTATCATTAATATTGCTAATATTCCTGCCATTACTTTTATAAATATTTGACCTTTATCATATTTTCTTTTCTCTTTATTTACTTCTTTACTTTTTTTCATTTATCTCAAATCCTTTCTAAAAATCTCTATTATATTATAACACATATATTTAAAAATTCAAATGTTTTTTATTGGAATTAAATTAAAGTGAAGATATTACTCCCAAAAGCATTGGCTTTTTATCAACATTATTTTCTGAGACTTCCATTATTCTTTCTAATTCTACTATTGCAATATCTAATTTCTCTTTATCATCAGAATGAATATATCCTAAAATTTCTCCTTTTTGTACCTTATCACAAACTTTCTTATTTAATACAATTCCTACTCTAGGATTTATTTTATCATCTTTTTTCATTCTGCCAGCTCCTAAATAACATGCTAATTTTCCTACTTCTTTAGCATTTATTCTTGTAACATAACCATCTTTCTTTGCATACACTGGCTCAATATATTTTGCTTTTTCAAATTTTGATGTATCTTTTATATATGAGATATCTCCCCCTTGATTTTTTACAAGTTCTATCAATTTATTATATGCTTTTCCATTTTGTATATTTTCCAATAATCTATCCTTATTTTCTGTAAAGTTTTTTCCTTGCCCTGCTCTTGATAACATATAATGTCCCATTTGTATGACAATCTCTTCTAAGTCTTCTATCTTTTCACCCTTTAAAAAGTTTATTGCTTCTATAACTTCTATAGTATTTCCTACTGCATATCCTAAAGGTTCATCCATATTTGTTAATAAACATACTGTTCTTCTTCCAATTCTTTTTCCTATATCTACCATTTCAGTTGCAAGTTTTTCTGCATCTTTCTCATTTTCCATAAAAGCTCCGCTTCCTACAGTTACATCCAATACTATTTCTTTAGCGCCACTTGCTATTTTTTTACTCATAATACTTGAAGCTATTAATGGTATACTTTCTACACATGCAATACTATCACGAAGTGCATATATTTTTTTGTCAGCTGGTGCTAAATTTAATGTCTGTGAAATTATACTTATTCCTATGTTTTCCACATTCTGTACAAAAGTGTTGATATCTATATTTGTTTGATATCCCGGTATAGATTCTAACTTGTCAATTGTTCCTCCTGTAAAACCTAATCCTCTTCCTGACATTTTCGCTACTGGTATTCCAAGTGATGCGACTAATGGAAGTAAGACTAAAGAAACTTTATCTCCTACTCCTCCTGTTGAATGTTTATCAATTATTGGCTTTTTTATTTGTGATAAATCTAGAATTTCTCCTGAATGTGCCATAGCTAAAGTTAAATCTGCTGTTTCTCTATTTGTCATTCCATTTAAATAGATTGCCATTATTAAACTTGCTGCTTGATAATCTGGTATATTATTATTTGTATATTCTTTTACAAAATATTCTATCTCCTCTTTTGTTAATTCTTTCTTGTCTCTTTTCTTTTCTATTATATCTAATATATTCATCAACTAAACCCTCTCTTTTTCTTAAATTATAGACTATTTTCACTTTTGTTATACTTAAAGAATTAAATTGTTTTATGGGAAGTACAAGTTTTATTTCTTATATCTAACTCTAAACAATATTTTTTGTAAAACTTTTTCTATGTATTGGACATAATCCATATTCTTTTATTGCTGCAATATGTTTTGCAGTTCCATACCCCTTATGATTTAAAAATCCATATTGAGGATACATTTCATCATATTTTCTCATTATTCTATCCCTTGTTACTTTTGCTATAATTGAAGCTGCTGCTATATTATAACATTTAGCATCTCCCTTTATTATTGGCTCATAAGGTATTCCTCTTGTATCTATATGTTCTAATGCATCTACAATAATTAAATCTGGCTTTACATCTAAACCATCAACTACTTCTGTTACTCCTTTTTTAGTGGCATTTAATATATTTATATCATCTATAACATCTTGCCAAATAATTGCAACTGAATAACTTATGGCTTCCTCGAGTATTAAGTCATATAATTTTTCTCTCTTTTTTTCTGATACTTTTTTTGAGTCATTTACTCCTTCTATCATAGAGTCCGCTGGCATTATTACTCCTGCAACTACTACTGGTCCTGCTAAAGGTCCTCTTCCTGCTTCATCTATTCCACATATATTTTTAAATCCTTTTTTATATAAATCTTTTTCTATTAGTTTTAAATTTGTTAATCTTTCTAGTTCTTTTTCTTTCATTTTAATGTTAATCCTTTCATCAAAATTTTAAATAATTGACATTAAAGGATTTTTCCTTTAACACATAAAAGGGCACATACTTTTTGTATGTAACCTCTTAAATCTTTATATTATTAATTTTTTCTTCAATTTTATCTATTTCAGTAAGTGAATATTTTCCTCCACGCCCTTTTGTATTATATATTTCTGCTGTTGCATTATTTTCATCAAATTCTATCAAATATTCACCATTATTTTCTCCAGTTTCTATTTTATCAAGTCCCATTTCTTTTAATGCATCTCTTGTTACATAATAAAAATTATCATTTGTTGTAATTTCACTTGGCACACTTAGTCCATCTTCACTTATTGCTTGACTAAGTTGTTTTAATTTTGCTGTATTTATATACACTTCTTGTCTAGCTTCTTGTTTTTTTGCATCATCTGGATTTATTCCCATTTTAAAAGTAGCTTCTTCTACATATTCTTTTGCCTTTGCTTGTATAAGCAACATATCTGTTTTTAAACTTTCTAAATTTGCTTGCCTTATAACATCATTTCCATAGTAATATCCTACACTCGCAAGTATTAATAATAAAATTACGGTTATAACTAATGCTACTAATGTTACAGCACTTTGTTTACTTAAATTCATATATATCATCCTTTATCTTTTTTATTTTCTTACTTATTATATATTTTAAAAATAATTTTTTCAACAATTCTTAAAAATTACTTCAAATTTTTTTATTTTTTTCACACATAATTCACAATTGTAGTGTATTATATCATCAGAATTAGTAAAATATATATTTATAAGGTCAAAGTAAATCATATTTGTACCTTTGGAAAGGAATGATAGTAATCATGGAAGAAAACGAAAAAGAAAAAAACAATACAAGTAATTTTAAGGCAGTACAAAATCCTACTACATATAAAACAATGTCTAGTAGTGAAAAAACTCCTAAATCTAGAGTTGGTTTTGGAAAAGGTATTTTATTACCATTTTTTAGTGGAGTTGTTGGATGTGCAGTAGTTATAGGAACATGTTTTGGAATACCTTCAATAAGAGATAGTATTCTTAATAATAATGATACTAGCTACAGTTCATCTAATTCTAGTAACTCAGGATTAGTTAGTCAAACTTCTTTATCTAACTATTCTGATACAGCAGTTTATGCAGCTAATAAAATATTACCATCAATCGTAGGTATTCAAGTAGAATATAATGTTAATTCATTAATGTCTATGTTTGGAAATCAAGTTTCTACTTCTACAGCTACTGCATCAGGTTCTGGAATTATAATAAGTGAAGATGGTTATATTTTAACAAATAATCATATTGTATCTACATCTTCTGAGGAATCATATTATGAAGTATCTGAAGCAACTAAAATTACTGTAACATTATTTAATGATGAAACTGAATATGAAGCTGAAATTGTTGGTACAGATGAACAAACTGACTTAGCAGTTATAAAAATTGATGCAACTGATCTAGTTAAAGCTGAATTTGCTGATTCTGATAATATTAAAGTTGGTGAATTTGCAATGGCAGTTGGTAGTCCTTTAGGTATGCAAGATAGTGTAACAGCTGGTATCATTAGTGCTGTAAATAGAGAAGTTACAGACTCAGACGGTAAAACTTATACTTTAATCCAAACTGATGCTGCTATTAATGCTGGTAATAGTGGTGGAGCTTTGGTAAATAGTGAAGGAAAAGTAATTGGTATTAATACATTAAAACTTCAAGGTGAAGGTATCGAAGGTATGGGATTTGCAATTCCTATTAATTCAACTACAGATATAACATCTCAATTAATTCAATATAGTAAAGTTAGAAGACCTTATATTGGTATTACTGGTATGGAAATAGATAGCCAAACTGCTGAAAAATATAATTTGGTAGAGGGCATTTATATAAGAGATGTAGAAAATTTCTCTGCTGCTGAAAAAGCTGGATTAAAAATTGGTGATGTTATTATAGAAGCAGATGGTAAGAGTGTTAAAACTATGGATGAATTAAACGAAATTAAAAATTCTCATCAAATTGGTGATGAATTAAAATTAAAAATCAACAGAGAAGGAAAAGAAAGTGAAATCACTTTAACTTTAGGAGAACAACCTTAAATTTGTTTTGTAATTAATAGAGATAATATTTAGATTTTTATATTATCTCTTTTTTTATAAATTAATATTGTTTTCACTTTCAGTTCACAAAATGGACAAAAACATATTTTATAATACAATCATAATCAGTTAAAGTAATACTGATTAAAAACGAAAACATCCCCTTTTATTTTCAAAAAAGAGAAACTTTAAAAAGTTTCTCTTTTTAATTAATTCTATATGATAATTATATCTTTTTCACTTGTATTCGCACTATTTCCATAAGCAAATATCACATATAATGTATTACTTGTAACATAGTATTCTTCAACATTTTCTACATTGTAAATTTCACTTTCTGAATCTCTACTATAGATATTATATCCCAAACTTTTTAATTCATTTACTCTTTCTTGCTGTGTGCTAATCTCAGTATTTATTTGGTTTTGTGCTACTTGAGAGTCAACATCTACAATCGTTAAAATTTCATCTAATGTTATTTCTTTATTATTTCTTAAATCATAATTATAAGTTTGAATTATTTCTCTTTGCGCATTTGTACCTTCTTTTAAATTAGAACGTATCATTAAAGACAATATTCCATTTTGTATATTTGACGTATAATCCACAGTATATATAATATTTTCATTTTCGCTTTGTAAAACTTCTTCTGCTTTTTTATAAAAATCTTCTATTTCTTCATTATATTTAGCAATGATTTCATTATCAATATTTATATATGGTATATGTATATTTAATTCATAGCTATTTGCTTTGGATTCTTCTTGATTATATTTAGTGTAAACAATCTCTTGTTCTTTATCAGCTTTTTTATTATCTACATTTTCTGAATAAGATATTTTATTATCAAATATGTTTTCAAAACCTAATTTTATAGTTTCAATTTCTTCTTCTGATTTTGTTCCAAAAACATTTTCACTTTGATCTAAACCTAATAATTTTCCAAAATCAACTCTTCCATAAAACTGTACATAAAAAGCTCCAACTAGCGATATTATACATACACATACTATTATTCCATATATTATTGCTTCTTTCTTTTTTAGTCTAAATTTTTCTGGTACTGTAACTTTCATTTTTTCACATTCCTTTCATAAAGCCAAATTTTGTCGACTCTTTTAATTTATCTAGTATTAATATATATTTTCATATTCTTATTATAGTGCATTTTCAAATCTGATTCATTATAACATTTAGAATTTATTATTTCAATACTAAATATCAACAAGATTTCACATAAAAAACACATTATTTTATTGACTATTCGGCATTTTTAGGGTATCATATATATTGTATAATTTTATTAGAAATGAGGAATTTAAAGTATGTTATGTTCAGAATGTAATAAAAATCCAGCAATACTTTTTTATAAAAAAATAGAAAATGGCAAAGAGTCTATGGAAGGATATTGTTATGATTGTGCTAAAAAGAAAGGATTAAATCCTAATGAAATTTTGGCAAATCAACAAGATATCTTATCAAAAGACCCTGTTAATCTTGCTGATATGTCTAAGCAATTTGAATCTATATTTAAAGATTTAGCTTCAAATATAAGTTTAGATGATATTGAAAATATGGAAGGAGCTATTACTTTTGATACTACAGATCTTGATAATGAAAACGGACCTAAAGTATCTGGTACAGCAATTCCACTTGGTTCTATATTTTCAAATATGTTTGGAACAAATAAGAATGGTGAACAAGAAAATCCAGAAACTAGTAATGGAAGAAAAAAAGTAAGAGTTGAAAAGAAGAAAAATCAAAAACAAGCTAAAAAGAAAAAGTTTTTAGATAATTTTGGTACTAATTTAACTAATAAAGCTAAAAATAATGAGTTAGATATTGTTATAGGTAGAGACAAAGAAATCCAAAGGATTATACAAATTTTAAATAGACGTTCTAAAAATAATCCTTGCTTAATTGGTGAACCTGGTGTTGGTAAAACTGCCATAGCACAAGGTTTAGCTATTAAAATTGCTAATAAAAATGTTCCAGCTAAACTTTTAAATAAAGAAGTTTACCTACTAGACATGACCGCTGTTATAGCTGGTACTCAATTTAGAGGGCAGTTTGAGTCAAGAATGAAAGGTATTATTGATGAATGTAAAGAATATGGAAATATTATCTTAGTAATTGATGAAATTCATAATATAATTGGTGCAGGTGATGGCGAACATTCTATGAATGCTGCAAACATTTTAAAACCCGCACTATCTAATGGTGAAATCCAATTAATCGGTACTACTACTTTAAAAGAATATAGAAAATATATCGAAAAAGACTCTGCTTTAGAAAGACGTTTTCAACAAGTTTTAGTAGAAGAACCTACTGTTGACGATTCTATTGGTATATTAGAAGGTATCAAGAAATATTATGAAGAATATCATAAAGTAAAAATTTCATCAGATGTAATCAGACAGGCTGTTATTATGTCTGAAAAATATATTCATGATAGATTTTTACCAGATAAAGCAATAGATATTTTAGATGAAGCTTGTTCTAGAATTAATTTGGAAAATAAAGAACTATTTAAACTTGAAATGTTAAAACAAGAACTTGTTCAAGTTCAAAATGAAAAAGAAGAAGTCATTGCAGCAGATTCAACAGAAGATTATCAAAGAGCTGCTGATTTAAAAACTCGTGAATGTCAATTAATTGAAGAAATTGATAAATTAAATAGTAAAATGAAACTAAAACAACTTACCATTCAAGACATTGCAAATGTTATTGAAAGCTGGACCAAAATTCCAGTTAAAAAAATAACAGAAGCTGAAACACAAAAATTATTAAATTTAGAAACAAATCTTCATAAAAGGATAATTGGCCAGGAAGAAGCTGTAAATGCTGTTTCTAGGGCAATTAGGAGAAATAGAGCAGGATTAAAAAGCACTAACAGACCACCTTCATTTATATTTGTTGGTCCAACAGGTGTAGGAAAGACTGAACTTGCCAAATCATTAGCATATGAGATGTTTGGTTCTGAAGATTCTATTATAAGAATTGACATGTCAGAATATATGGAAAGTCATTCTACTTCTAAATTAATAGGTGCTCCTCCTGGATATGTAGGTTATGATGATGCTGGTCAATTAACAGATAAAGTTAAAAGAAAACCTTATTCTATTATTCTTTTAGATGAAATAGAAAAAGCTCATCCAGACGTATTTAACATCTTATTACAAGTGTTAGATGATGGAAAATTGACAGATAGTCAAGGAAATACTGTTAGCTTTTCAAATACAATTATTATAATGACATCAAATGCAGGTTCTAATTTGAATACTAATTCTATTGGCTTTGGAAAACAAACTGTTGATAAAAATAAAGTAATGGATAGTTTAAAAGATATTTTTAGACCTGAATTTTTAAATAGAGTTGATGAAATTGTTTCATTTGATCCTTTAACAAAAGAACAATTATTACAAATTGTTGACTTAATGTTAAAAGATACTATAAAAGCTTTATCAGATAAAGATATAAAAATTAATTTTTCTAAAAAATCAAAAGATTATATTTTAGAAAAAGGAACAGACATAAAATTTGGTGCAAGACCTCTAAGAAGAGCAATTCAAAGATATGTTGAAGATGAATTATCTGAAATGATTTTAAGAAGTCAATTATTAGATGGTCAAACTGTAAATGTAGATTTACAAAATAATGAATTAAAATTTGAAGTTATTTAGGAGAAAGAAATGTTAAAATATTTACCAAATACATTAACAATAATAAGATTTATATTGATACCAGTAATTATATTTTATATTTTTACTGGTAACTATATATTAGCTTTGATATTTTTTACTATATCAGCTATTACTGATGTTGCTGATGGCTTCATTGCTAGGAAATATAATTTTGTATCAAACTTTGGGAAATTGATGGATCCATTGGCTGATAAACTAACACAAATAACTACTTTGGCCTCTCTTGTACTTGTACATATAATTCCTATTTGGATTTTGATAATAGTATTATCTAAGGAATTTATAATGATAATAGGTGCTTCTTTCCTTTATGGAAAAGATGTTGTAGTTTATAGTAAATGGTACGGGAAATTATCAACTGTATTACTATATTTGGCTATAGTAGCTTCTTTATTGATTAAACAATTTGATTTACCTGAATTCTATTCTAATTTAGATTTTTGGTTATATTGTTTAGCTTTAACAGCAACTATCTTTTCTTTGATTATGTATATAAGAGATTTGTATAATAAAGGTTTCATTGATAAACAAGATTTAAAAAAAGAAGTTACTGTTGATAAGGCTGTAAAAAAGGGACGTTCCTACAATCCCTAAAATTCGGGACATAGGGGACGGACCTTTGGAAATTTACCATTTTGGGGACGCGTCCAAAAAGGGAATTTATTAAAAATATTTTACATTAATCAATCAAAAGTATTATATATAATACTTTGTTTGTTATAGTAAAAAATGGTATAGAATTAAAATCCCCTTTTTGGACGCGTCCCCAAAATGGTAAAATTCCAAAGGTCCGTCCCCTATGTCCCGAATTTTAGGGATTGAAGGAACGTCCCCTATCTACTATTCAAAATCTTCTATTAATTGATTCAATTCTTGCTGTCCATTAACTCTTATTCCATTCTGCATTTCAATTTTATCTGTATCAGTCAAATAATCTGTTGAAATTTGTGTTGTTTCATATTCTTGTTCTTCTCCGTTCTCCAATATTTTATAGACCACTACTTTTCCATCTTTTTCTTTTACTAAATAATGTTCTCCACATTCCCCGTCAACTTCTCTATACAAAATCACTTCATTAGAAGCAAACTTTTCTACTTGCCATTCTGTATATTTTTCTTCTATATCATTTTTTGTACAATTAATTAATTCTTGTGGCATATTATTATATTCTTCTTTAGTATGTTCACATCCTTTATAATATGTTTTATATGTTATTGAAGAATTTGGCGATATTTTCTCCTCACTTGAGTTTGTTTCTAACATATTACTATTTTCTAGTTCTTCATATTCGTCTGTACAGTCATCTAGAATGTTTTCATCAGATACCTTTGTTTCAACTGATTCTGGCTTTTCATTTTCATCAGGTTTAGAAATAAGTATTCCTGTAATGACTGCTCCTAATACTACTACAATACATATCATTGTTATGATTACTTTATTCATATAAATCCCTCCATTTTAGCAATATATACCAAATAAATAACTTTAATATTTTTAGTAGTATTTACATTTTTGTTAAATTTATACATTTCTTCTTAGAAACATTGTTGCCAAAGGGGACGGGCTATTTTGGCACTGCTCATATAATACATTTTTATTTTATTAAATGCTGAGCAAGTAAAGTGTGCCAAAATAGCCCGTCCCTTTTGGCACATAAATTGAAATTTCTCCATTTTTATCTGTTCTAAAAATTTTTACCCCAAAGTTTTCTAATCTTTTTATTATTTCATCTGATGGATGTCCAAACATATTATTTTCCCCTACTCCAATCAAACAAATTTTAGGATTAACAACTTTTAAAAATTCTTCCGTTGTCGATGTTTTAGAACCATGATGTGCAATTTTAAGGACTGTAGATTTGAGTTTTTCCACATTTTTTCCATACAAAGTTAATATTTTTTCTTCTGCTATTTCTTCTATATCTCCCGTGAAAAGCATTGAAAAATCGTTATATTGTAGTTTAAAAACTAGAGCATTATTATTTAAAACATTTTCTTGTATCTGTTCTTCAATCGGCCACAAAATATCAAAATACAAATTTTTTTCTATTTTTATCTTATCTCCCTGTTTTACAATCTTTACATTTATTTTTTTATCTTTTACAATACTCAAAAATTTTTGATAATTCTCTGAATTTTCTATTTGTTTTGATATAAATATTTTACCAATTTTCAGTTCTTCTAATATCGTTAGAATTCCACCTACATGGTCTTGGTCAAAATGAGATATAAATACATAGTCAATTTTTGTATAACCTCTATCTAAAATATATGGTAATACCACACTTTCCCCTACATCATATTCTTTCGAAGTACTTCCTCCTCCATCTATCAAAATAGTTTTATTACATGGTGTTACTATAAAAGTACAGTCTCCTTGTCCTACATCTATAAAATGTATTTTTAAGTTTTTAGGAATTATATTATAGATAAAAATTAGAATTGAAAAGAATAAAATTACTTTTACAATTTTTTTCTTATTTTGATTTAATTTATACTTCATGAGTGAAAATAAATTTTTGACTCTGATTTCTGTATAGTTTGGATTTTTTAGACTGAATGCATTATATATAATATTTACAATTAATATAAAAATATAATATATAATTATCTGCCAAACTTTAGGAGTAGAAATATATATTTTTGAAAATGGTAAATTACTAACTTCTGAAATAAAAATTAAAATTTTGATACCTAAAAGTACTATTCCTGAAAAAAATTTTGCAATTTCTATTGAAATAAATGAGATAATCACACATATAAAACCTATTATTATAAGAGGCCCTATTATAACACTTACTAAAAGATTTGATATAAAAAAATATATTCCTAACATATTAAAATGATATAATAATATTGGTAATATCATAATTTGTGCTGAAAATGTAACTGATAATATTTGTTTTATATTATCTACCAATAAAATTATTTTCCTATTTATCCTATATTTTATTTTTTTGTTCTTTATCTTTATATTTCTAAAAAAATTATATATATTTTTATTAAAAACAATAATTCCAATTGTTCCTAAATATGATAATTGTAATCCCACATTTGTTATTAAAAACGGATTATATATCAGTAATATTAATAAAGAAAATGCTATTGATGTGTAAATATCGTTTTTCCTATATATTAATTTCGAAATTATTACTAATATTCCCATTATGCTCGCTCTTACAATTGATGGTGAAAATCCTGTAATAAACATATATATAATTAATATAAATAATGTTACAATTCTTGTTTTCCTTTTTCCCAGTATTTTCTTTAAAATTAATTCTACACCTAAAATTATATATGTTATATGCATCCCTGAAATAGCTAAAACATGTGATATGTTAGCTATCTTAAAACTGTTTTGTATACTTTCTTCTATATTTTTAGTATCTCCTAATATTAACCCTAAAAATATGGAACTATATTTTTCTGGCATTAACTTATTTATATTATCAATTATTTTTAATTTAACTTTATTAGATAATAAGCTAATCATATTTACATTATTTTCTGAAATCATTCTAATTTCTTCAGCTTTTAAAGTCCCATAAACATTTATAGATTTTAAATAACTACTATAATCAAATCCGCCAAAATTTCTTTTTGTAGATGGTTTAGTATATTCTGCTTTTATATATATTTTGTCACCATATTTTAAATTAATATCTTCCTTTTTATCTACATTTAAAAGCAATTGTGAATTTTCATAATTTTTTGATGTATTTTGATTAATTACTTTATCAACTTTTATTTTATATACATTTTTAAATTCTTTTTCTTCTTTATTACTTACAATTGTAGCCACTAATATTAGTTTTTGCTCATCTGCATATAAATTATCATAATTTTTATTTTGAATTTTGACTATTGTATTAGAAATAATGGATGTTATTAAAATTATAAATATAACTTTTCGATTAAAAAATATTTTCAGATACCTTACATATCTTTTTAATGATAGTAATTTTAATTTGTTATTCTGTATTTTTGTTTTCCTATTTCTGAATTTTGAGATAAAAAAATATATAGCTATAATTGGAAAATATAAGAGGACTATACTAAATTCATTGTATAGCCCCCATATTATCCCAATTATATAACCTACAAGTATTGTTAAAATTGGTCTTTTATTCATATTTAATATGTTTTCCTTTCTTAATATACATCTGGTTAAGCAAAATAATTTTTCCAACCAGTTATATAACTCTTCTTGCCCCAACATAATTATTAAAGTAATATCCTGAATTGATTGTATCAGTTGTAACACCTCTAGATGGATTAGCTGCATGTATCATCATTCCTCCACCTAAATAAATTCCAACATGATTTATTCCAGATTTACCAAACATTAATAAATCTCCTGGTTGTAAATTAGCTTTTTCTACCCCTGTACCATTACTATATTGACCTGCTGCTGTTCTACTTAAACTTACTCCATGTAATTTAAATACATAACTTGTAAAACCTGAGCAGTCGAATCCTGTACTTGGTGATGAACCACCATATACATATTTATATCCTAAATATTGTTTTGCTGTTTCAATAACTGTTGCACCTTTTCCAGATGAAACTACATTGTTTGAAGTATTTGTTTCTTGAGTAGTATTTTTATTACTAGTGGTTGCACTTTCTTCTTCATCCCTTCGAGGTGCCATACTTCTGTTAGTTTCTTGTCTTGTATCTGATAAAAGAGCTGTTGAAATATATCCTTCTTTATCATTTATTTTTACTCTACTCCATCCGTTTTCTTCTGCATATATATCCACTGGAGTATTAAGTTCTAAAGTAGTTACAATTTCTGCTGAAGTATTTGCTTCTTTTCTTAAATTAACTGTTGCTGAATTTACATATTGTGTTTTTATTTTTACTTCTTCTTGTGGTTGAGCTGGCTCTTGTTGTGGTTCTTCTTGCTGAACTTCTTCTACTTCTTTTAATTTATCTTGTCTTATCCATCCTTTTGTAGTACTTGTTTCTACACATGCCCATCCATTTATTACTTCTGTAACTGTTACTTCTTCATCTGTTTTAACTTCTACTATATCAGTTGCATTAATAGCTGGAACTATTTTTAATTTTGTATCTTCTACAATTTTCTTTTTACCATACATATCTGTAGGAACTTCATTCTCTACTTGATTGCTTTCTTGATTTTCTGTTGAAGTAGCATTAGTATTTGTTACATTTTCACCTGTATTTTCATTTACTGTTACTAAATCATTTCTTAAATATCCTGTAACATCTTTATATTTTATTTGATACCATTCACCTGCTTGTTGTAAAATTTCTACTTCTTCATTTAATGAAATTAATTCTACAATTTCACTGTTTGCGTTTGCTTCTCTTCTAAGTCTCGCTGTTTCAACATTAATTTTTCCTGTAGTTGCTGCTAAACTACTATGGTTCATAAAAAACAAATTAAAAATACATATAAATACGATTATTAACATGCTTTTTATAATTTTTTTCTTATTCATTTTATATTACTCCTTACTAATAATATATTACATCCTGTCTTTTGACGTTAACAGTATACACATAATAGATAAATTTGTCAAGTTTCATGTTACAATTCAAAGTTTCATAAATTAAATTTAACTTTTTAGCTTGGAAGTATTGACAAATACAACATTTTGTAATAAAATTATTTAGCAATTATGATATGGAGTATGAATTAAATATTAAACTTCTCCCCGGTGGTTTATATATTTAATTACATATAACAAAATTTAGAAAAGAAATAGGAGGGTAATTTTTACCATGAATAATATAACATATAGTGCAAAAAAAGGCGAAGTAGAAAGCAAATGGTATATAATTGATGCAGCTAATAAACCACTTGGTAGAGTTGCTACTGAAGCTGCTAAATTACTAAGAGGAAAACACAAACCAACTTATACACCTAATATTGATACAGGTGATCATGTTATTATTTTAAATTGTAAAGATGTAATTTTAACAGGAAACAAATTAAATCAAAAAATTTATAGACATCATTCAGGTTATATTGGAGGAATGAAAGAAGTTCCTGCAAAAGTAATGCTTGAAAAAAATCCTGAAAAAGCAATGACTTTAGCTATAAAAGGAATGTTACCTCATAATTCTTTAGGTAGACAAATGGCTAAAAAATTAAGAGTTTACGCAGGAAGCGAACATGAAAATCAAGCACAAAAACCAGAAGTATGGGAGGTAAAATAATATGGCTAAAAGTGAAAAAATAGTTTATTATGGTACAGGTAGAAGAAAAAGTTCAGTAGCTAGAGTAAGATTACTTGAAGGTACTGGAAATATAACTATAAATGGAAAAGATATAAATGAATTCTTTGGTCCAGAAACTTTAAAAGTTATCGTAAGACAACCTCTTACAGTTACTAATACAACATCTAAATATGATGTTATTTGTACTGTTAAAGGTGGAGGATTTACAGGTCAAGCTGGAGCTATTAGACATGGTATTGCTAGAGCTTTAAATGAAGCAAATAGTGAATACAGACCAGCTTTAAAATCAAATGGCTTCTTAACTAGAGACCCTAGAATGAAAGAGAGAAAGAAATACGGTCTTAAGAAGGCACGTAAAGCTCCTCAATTTTCAAAAAGATAAAAAGAGCTTTTTACAAATCATATCAAACCTCAGAAGTTTCAAAACTTCCGAGGTTTTTTATTGTTGTTCGCTCCTTTTATTTCAAAAATATATGTAAGTATTGAAATTAATATATTTTTAATTTTAATTTTGTTCGCCTTTTCAAATTATAATATACACACAATATACACACAATATACAAATTTTTATTTTGCTATTTAAAAGGTTACAAATTTATTTACTATTTCTACATCATCTATTTTATTAATTCCAAAACATTTTTTCCCTAAATCTTTTATCGAAGCACCACAATGATATAATTCCTTATTATCTATAACAATAAATCTATCATGAAATTTATCTGTTTTTCCTATTTTTAAAATTGGATATTCTTTATTAAATTTTTGTATATCTAAATTTGAAATATTAATTTTTTTTGAAGTTAGTATTACTACTTCTACATTTTTATTTTTCTTTACTAATATCTTTAAAATGCTATCATCTATGTAATTATCGATTATTGTAATTTTATTTTTAGCTCTTTTTATAATATCTACTACTAAACTATATGCATCATATATTTGCCCTTGGAAGAAAACTTTTTGTTTAAAATTTTCATCTTTTTGTAATTCATTAAATACCTTATCAAATTTTTTATCATGTTCTAATAACTTATATTCTACACTTGTTAATCTTTCAAATATTTGTGCATTTGAAGATATAAATTTTCGCATTTCAATAAACGCTCTTATTATGCTAATTGCACTAAATGCTTTCGCATGGTCATAATGAAAAATTGCTAGCATCCAAAAT